>DNLN01000126.1 GCA_003488465.1 Sutterella sp.
GTCGCGTTCGTCCTTTATGTTCCCCGCAAGCTCGTCTCGTTCATCGATTTTGTGAACGGCACGATCGAGGGCATCAAGCTGATGCTTCCGGCGAACCTCATCCTGATCCTTGCCTGGACGCTTTCGGGCGTCTGCCGCGACCTGCTCTCGACGCCGCAGTTCGTGCAGCACCTCGTGACGACCTCGGGCATGAGCGCGATGTTCCTGCCGGTCATCATCTTCGGCGTGGCCGCGTTCCTGTCGTTCTCGACCGGCACCGCCTGGGGCACGTTCGGGATCCTCATCCCGATCGTCGTGCCCATCATCCAGGCGCTTGACCCCTCGCTCACCGTTGTCGTGCTGTCGGCAACGCTTGCCGGCGCCGTTTTCGGCGACCACTGCTCTCCCATCTCCGACACGACGATTCTGTCAAGCGCAGGCGCACGCTGCCCACACATGGAGCACGTGTCAACGCAGATCCCCTACGCGCTTGTCGTTGCGGCAAGCGCCGCCGTGGGCTACATCGTGGCCGGCATCACCTCGGGAAGCCTTCTGGCAAGCCTTGGCGCTTCGCTCATCACCCTTGTTGCGCTGATCTGCCTGCTGCACTTCTGGCATCACGGGGGCGTGAAGGCGGCCTAAGGGCAGGCACTTCAAGTTGCTCAGCACCACCCGAAAAGCCCGGCACAACGCCGGGCTTTTCAGTTAACATTGCACGATCCATGTTATTAACCCGGCTTGTTCGCCGGCCGCGCACCCTTAGGCCATGATTTTCCGCCGCACTGTCATCAACGAACTGTCCAACAGCCTGGGCGGCGTCTTCACGGTACTCTTTTCCATCGTGATCACGGTGGGGCTCGTGCGCATTCTCGGTCAGGCGGCGGGCGGCCGCGTGGATCCTGCCTCCGTTTTTGAGCTCATGGCCTACACGGGGCTCTCGAACCTGCCGCCCATTCTTGCGCTCTCCCTTTATATCGCCATTCTCATGGTGCTGATCCGCACCTGGCAGGACAACGAGATGGTGGTCTGGTTCAGTTCGGGCAGCCGCAACCTGCTGCACTTCATTGCGCCCGTTGCCATGTTCGCCGCGCCCGTGATCGCCGTCATCGCGGCTCTTTCGATCGTGGTGAGCCCCTGGGCAAACGGCCAGATCGACCGCTCGTCGGCTGAATTCCGCCAAAGGGACGACGTCTCGCGCATCTCCCCGGGGCGCTTCATCGAGTCGATGAACGGAGCGCGCGTGTTCTTCATTGAACAGGTCGCCAAGGACGGCACGCACGTGAAGAACATTTTCATGAGCGAAAAGACCACCGCCGGCAAGGAAGTGATCGTGCAGGCCGCCGAAGGCGAGATCAAGCTCAACCAGTACGGCGACCGATACGTGATCCTCAAGAACGGCCGTCGCTATGAGTCAAGCAGCGGCCCGGGCGCGGACTGGCGCGTCATGGACTTTGCAACCTATGAGCTCCTTCTTGAAGTGAAGGCCGACTCGATTCACGCCGCCAAGGATGCCGAAGCAATGCCGATTGAGATGCTGTTTGCGCGGCGCTCGCCCATCAACAATGCGCAGATCCTCTGGCGCTTTTCCTGGCCGATCGCTTCGATCGTGCTCATGCTGATGGCGATTCCGCTCTCTTACACCAATCCCCGCCAGGGACGAAGCATCTCGCTTGTCGTTGCCGTACTGATCTTCATCATGTACCTGAACGGAATCACCATGATGCAGACCTGGGTGAAGGCGCAGAAAATCACCTGGATTCAGGGGCTTGTCATCGTGAATTCAGTCATGTTCGCCCTGGCCTGCCTGCTCTTCGTGCGGCGCGTGTGGATGCAAAGCTGGCTGCCGCAGGCGCTCACAAGGCGCGTGCGAGTTGTTAGGAGCAAACTTCCCGCCAAAATCAAGGGAGGCTCCAGATGAAAGTCGTCACGCGGCACCTAGCAAAGGAGATCCTGATCTCCACGGCGTTCGTGCTTTTTGCGCTCATCGCCCTGTTCGCCTTCTTTGACCTTGTGGGACAGCTCAAGAGAATCGGACGCGACTACAGTCTTCTCATGGCGATCTGGTTCACGGTGATGGAAATGCCCGCCCGCATCTACGAGGTGATGCCGATTGCCGCGCTCCTTGGCGCCGTATTCACGCTCTCGCGCTGGGCGGCGACAAGCGAATTCACGATTCTTCGCACCGCCGGGCTCTCCCCGCTTCGCCTTGCCACGATGCTTACCGTCCCGGGGCTTCTCATGATTGCCGCAACGTACCTGCTTGGAGAATACGTCGCGCCGGCCGCCGACCAGTACTGGCTGAACCTTCGCACTGCGGTACTCGATCGCACGCTCACCGCCAAGGGCTACGCTTCGGGCGTCTGGGTGAAGGATCTAGACCGCGACGCACAGACGGGCACAAGCATCATCCGTTTTGTCAACGTGCGCAACCTCATCGCCGGGCAGGACTCAAAAACGGGCGCCTGGCGCGTGTTCGAGTTTGACGGGACAGGCGACTTAAAGCGCGTTTACCACGCAAAAAGCGCCGACTACGCGCACCGCGAGGGCTGGCGGCTCAACGACGCGCGCGTCGAACAGCTCCCCTCGCTCACTAAGGATGAGAAGAAGACCGAAGCCGTCGTGAAGGTTGATGAGGAGAAGTCCGTGCTCCTAAAGAGCGAACTTACCCCGGCAATTCTTGGCGTGCTCACCATCAAGCCCGAGAGCATGGGCATATCCGAACTCTCCCAGTACCTTGCTCATCTGAGAGAAAACCACCAGGCAACGCGTCGCTACGAAATTGCGATCTGGGGAAAGATCTTCTATCCGCTCGCCATCTTCGTGATGCTCGCCGTGGCGATGCCCTTCGGATACCTCAACGCCCGAAGCGGCGGCGTATCGATCAAGATCTTCGTGGGGCTCATGATCGGCATCAGTTTTTACACGCTCAACAATATCTTCTCGTTCCTCGGCGTACTGCACACCTGGCCGCCGATCGTCACCGCCATCACGCCGACCGTGCTGATGCTGATCCTTGCCACGGTTGCGATGTGGCTCGTGGAGCGGAGATAGGCTTCATTGCTCAAGCCGAGTCGGGAATTATGCCCAGCTTCCTCAGGATCTTTTGGTACTTTCTCGGTATCAAGGTCGATCGGGAAAATCCTAACTGAATCCGAGCCAAGACAGCTTCGGGAACGTCACCAAGAACCGTAATCTCCCCCGGGGCTAGAACGATAAAGCATCCCAAAGAAGCCTGGCAACTACTCAAAAATTTTTATCCCCTTTCCGCGCCATCATGTTCCCTTTGCAGTCACATCTCGTGTCTTTGCCGTTATAGGCAAAAAGCCGTACCTCTTATTCCCTGAGCCTTCTTTTGGAAAGATCTTTCCGCAAAAAATTCACTACCGTCTTCTCCTGCGGCGATAATTCGTCCCTAGATTTTCGCAACCCGGCAATTGCTTTTCCCGGGCGATGTTTGCGGTTTTGTCTGACACCTTTGTGGAGATATACGAATGCAGTTGAAGCGTTTTGCGGCATCCGCCGCCATGGCTCTCGCCCTCGCGGCCGGAACCGCCCTTGCAGCCCCCGTCGAATACATCGTCGGCACGGGCGCAACGTACCGTCCCTTCGAATTCCAGACGCCTAGCAAGGAAATCGTCGGCTTTGACATCGACCTCATGAAGGAGATCGCCAGGGCCCAGGGCTTCCGGGTGAAGTTCGTGAACACGCTCTGGGGCGTGATTTTCGAATCCGTGAAAAACGGCGACCGCGACATCATCATGAGCGGCATCACCATCACCCCGAAGCGCCAGGAGTCGGTGGACTTCTCCTATCCGTACTTTGCCGCCCACCAGTTGATCCTCACACAAAAGGACCTCAAGGTGGCAAAGCTCTCCGACCTGAAGGGCAAGAATGTGGCCGTCTGCGCCAACTCCGCAGGCGACATCGTCTCGAGCAAGGCGTTCGGCAAGGGCTCGCCCAACATCAAGCGCTTTGACAACACGCCGCTTGCTCTTGAAGAGCTCAACGCGGGCGGCGTGGACGCCGCCGTGGGCGACGTCGGCGTCTTCGCCTACTACGCGCAGCAGAACCCGGACAAGAAGTTCAACATGACCCGCGATCCGGAGTTCGAGGACCAGTACTTCGGCATCGCCGTGCGCAAGGGCAATGGCAAGGTTCTCAAGGATGTGAACGAGGGCCTGAAGAAGGTCATCAAGTCCGGCGCCTACGCCAAGGTCTACGCCAAGTGGTTCGGCGCGAACACCCCCGTGCCGAAGCTCCCGATTCCGTAAGCCGGTTTTTCAGGAATTCAGGCCGCCCGCTTTCCGCAGCGGCCTGAACTTTCTCGACTCTTCAAACGAGTTTTCGCATGAATTTCCGTTTTGACGTTCTCTCAGAATACTGGCCGCTCTTTGCCGAAGGCATGGTGACGACACTCGAGCTCACCGTGGGCTGCATGCTCTGCGGCGTAATGCTCGGCATGCTGCTTGGCATGGCACGGATGGCAAGCGCCCGGCACGAGCCCTTGAAGTCGCTCCTTTACTTCGGCGTACGCTGGCCCGTGACGATCTGGGTGAGTTTCTTCCGCGGCACGCCCCTGTTCGTGCAGATCTTTCTCATGTACTTTGCTGTTCTGCCGATCTTCGTGCATCCGGTGGACGGACTGATCATCAGCGGCCCGCTTGCAAGGGAACTGCGCAGCAACTACGGCGCCTTCATGGCAGGGTTCCTGGCGATCTCGCTCAACGCCGGAGCGTACATGAGCGAAGTCTTTCGCGCCGGCATCCAGTCGCTTGACAAGGGTCAGAGCGAAGCCGCCCGCTCGGTCGGCATGAGCTACTGGCAGTGCATGCGGCACATCGTGCTGCCGCAGGCGTTCCGCAGAATGCTCCCTGCGCTCGGAAACAACGCGATCGCCATTCTGAAGGATTCCTCTCTCGTATCGGCGATCGGTCTCACGGAGCTCGCCTACGCGGCGCGCACGGTTGCAGGCGCTTCGGCCCGCTACTGGGAGCCGTATCTCACGATTTCCGTGATGTACTGGGTGGCAACGCTCGGGCTTGCCTACCTCATCAGCCGTCTTGAGGCAAGACTTGGAAAGGGAGACGACAAATGAGCGAGAGCAGTCTCATGATTTCCATCCGGGGACTCACGAAGAACTTCGGTGAGCTCTGCGTTCTGAAGGGAATTGACCTTGACGTGCACCGAGGTGAAAAAGTGGTGGTTCTCGGCCCCTCGGGCTCGGGCAAGTCCACGATGCTCCGATGCATCAATGCGCTTGAGGATCCCGACGGCGGCACGATTGTCTTTGACGGCGTCGAAGTGACGAACCGCCGCACGAACATCAACCGCCTGCGCGAACACCTCGGCATGGTTTTTCAGAAATTCAACCTCTGGCCGCACAAGACCGTCCTCGAGAATGTCATGCTGGGGCAGATGGTGGTTTCGGGGAAAAGCAGGCAAGCCGCTCGAGAGAAGGCGCTGCAGATGCTCGCACGCGTCGGTCTTGCCGAGAAGGCCGGCGAATACCCGGTGAAGCTCTCGGGCGGACAGCAGCAGCGCGTCGCGATCGCCCGGGCTCTTGCCATGGATCCCAAGGCGATCCTCTTTGACGAGCCCACCTCGGCGCTTGATCCGGAACTCGTGGGAGAAGTGCTCTGCGTCATGAAGAGCCTTGCCGACGACGGCATGACGATGGTGGTCGTCACGCACGAGATCACATTTGCCCGCGAGGTTGCCGACCGGGTTGTCTTCATGGACGGAGGCGTTGTGGTCGAGGAGGGCCGCCCCGAGGATGTCCTTGTCAACCCTCAGCACGAGCGCACGCGTGCGTTCTTAAAGCGCGTGCTCTGACACGCCCCGACTCCTCATTGGGGCTCGCCCCAATGAGGGCGGTTTTGGCGGCTTTTCAGCTATCTCAGGCCACGCAACTTCTGGTTCGGACAGAATCTCTGAAGTTTCCTGCTCGGTGGCATCCTTTACGTTTGCAGTCAACCGGTAAAAGAGATCTCTCAGAGATTCGATGCGGCACTCCTGATCCGCATTCTTGCTTTGATTCATGGCCTTCATATGTGAATGCACATGCATCTACTCCAAATTTCTCGTCCAAATTTCCTAATTCCGCAGCGGATCTTTTGTATTAGCCCCATGCATCTCCGGACAGTCTCTTATACCTACAATCCACGGTAAGGAGACCAGAAATGAAACCCAGCAAAAACGATGTCATCGACTTAAGGACTAGTCGTGCGACTAGTCTTGAGACTAGTTCTTGTACAGACGCAAAGGTTCCTGACTTAACGCCATTGTCTGCCATGGCAGACAATGGCGACGCGCCAACAGCGGCACCGAACGCCGCACCAGCGCCGGCTGTCGTCATTGTCAATGAGCAAAGGAAACGACGGAGCAAACAGGAAAAGCAAGCGCTCGTCAAACTAACGTATCTGCCGGGGAACACGGTGTCCTCTGTAGCGCGTCAAAATGGAGTGACGCCTGCCATGCTGTTCAAGTGGCGTGCCCAGGACAAGGCGGGGCTGCTCAGTACCAACACCAACGTTGGCCAGAAAGTTATCCCTGCCGCCAAATATGCTGAGGCGCTTGACGAGATTAAGCGGCTTCAGCGGCTGCTGGGCAAAACCACCTCAGAGAATGAGCTGCTCAAAGAGGCTGTGGAGATCATGTCCTCAAAAAAATGGATTGCGCGCTAGTCCTGCTCAAGCGTGGGCGTCCTGTCAGTGCAATAGCCAGGACGCTTAGGCTGGCGCGCTCGCATTTAGTGGAACTCAAACACCGTCTTGAACAGTGGAAAGACATGCGTTTTAAAGCCAATCGACGAACTGACAAAAACCAGGATCAGCAACTGCTCGCGAAGTTAAAAGCGCATCTGGAACGCTTCCCTTCCTTTGGATATCGCCGATTGACAGCATTGGAAAATCGAGACAGGACAAAGGCAGGGTTGCCGTCTTTGAACCCCAAGCGCATTTTGCGCGTCATGCGGGAAAACGGCCTGACCTTGCGCAAGCCTGTGTGTACAACAGGATTTTCCAGAAAGCATGATGGAAGAGTGAGTGTTGACACGCCCGATACGAGATGGTGTTCTGATGGCTTGGAATTCAAGTGCCTGAATGGCGAAACTGTGACGGCAACGTTTGTGTTGGACTGTTGCGACAGGGAGTGCCTGAGCTTGGTGGCTCGGTCGGGCAAGGGACTAACGTCAAGCATGGTGTGCGATGCCCTGGTCAACGCAGTTGATCGGCGTTTCGCAGGCAGTGACGTTCAAAAGTCCATTCAATTCCTGTCCGACAACGGGGCTGCATACATTTCCAAGGCAACGGTCGATCTGGTGAGGCTTCTAGGGTTTGAAAACTGCAAAACAGCTGTTTGCAGTCCACAGTCCAACGGGATGGCCGAGGCATTTGTGAGAATCCTCAAGCGGGACTATCTGTTAACACTGGACTTGAGCAGCGCGAAAAGTGCCATGGCTGATCTGGCAAAAGTGCAGAACACCTATAACGAGGAACATCCCCATTCAGCACTTGGAATGCTTTCTCCTGTTGAATACAGGACAGCCCGTGGATACTCCACAAGCCCGGCCACTGAGATTCGACTTCATCAGGAATTGGCACCCATTCCCCCAGAGGCGCTGAGATTAATTCGGAGAGCTCAAACTTCTTTTTCGACTTTTACTAATTTGGTGTAACTGACTGACCTGAATCAAGGGGCGCAATACACTT
>DNLN01000006.1 GCA_003488465.1 Sutterella sp.
CCTTATATCCATCGGTTAAAACCGATGGCTTTACGGGCAAGATCTGTAAATTTTTCTATTGCCTCTATCGCAGTCACTCATTTTTGTATATTCTGAAAAAAGATACGAGCGCTGTGCGGCACGCGTGCGGCGCTCTTACTGTCTATATATAGAAGCTGTTTGTTGAAAAATGAAGACACTCATTATTGCGGAAAAACCTTCAGTGGCAACGGATATCGCGAAGGTTCTGGGCGGCATGAAAAAGACCGCCGACTATTACGAGGGCGATGAATACGTTGTGGGAAACGCTCTGGGGCACCTCTTGGAGCTTGCCTGCCCCGAGCAGTATGAAGTCAAGCGCGGCAAATGGACGTTTGCTCACCTTCCGGTGCTTCCTCCCTCCTTTGATCTGAAGCCGATTGCGAAGTCCGCCGAAAAATTGAAGTCCCTCGGCAAGCTCATCCGCCGCAAGGACATCGGACTCATCATCAATGCATGCGACGCGGGACGCGAAGGAGAACTGATCTTCCGCTACATCATGGAGGCGACGAAGGCCAAAAAGCCGATGAAGCGCCTTTGGCTGCAGTCCATGACGCCGGGCGCCATCCGCGAAGCCTTTGCCAATCTGCGCAGCGACGAGCAGATGCAGAACCTCGCGGCAGCGGCAAAGAGCCGCTCCGAAGCCGACTGGCTCGTCGGCATCAACGGCACCCGCGCCATGACGGCGTTCAACAGCCTTGACGGAGGGTTCTTCCTCACCACCGTAGGCCGCGTTCAGACGCCGACGCTGGCAATCGTCGTGCGGCGCGAAAACGAGATCCGGGCGTTCCAGGCAAAGAAGTTCTGGGAGGTGACGGCCGAGTTCGGCCTTGCGAACGGCGCGTACTCGGGCCGCTGGTTTGATCCGGAGTTCAAAAAGAATCCGAAGGCGCCCGAATTGAAGGCCGAGCGCATCTTCGACGAGAAGTCGGCTCAGACGATAGCCGCCCGCTGCAAAGGGAAAACGGCAGCGGTTTCCGAAACCAGCAAGCGCACGACGAGTCTGTCGCCGCAACTCTTTGATCTCACGAGTTTGCAGCGCGAAGCCAACAACAAGTTCGGATTCTCCGCAAAGACGACGCTTTCGATCGCCCAAGCGCTCTATGAAAAGCACAAGCTGCTCACGTATCCCAGAACGGATTCCCGTGCGCTGCCTGAGGATTATGTCGGCACGGTGAAGAAGACGCTCGGCATCGTGGCCTCGCAATCGCAGTATTCGTCCTTTGCAGGAGAAATCCTTGCAAAGAACTGGGTGCATCCCACAAAGCGCATTTTCGACAACAGCAAGATCAGCGACCACTTCGCCATCATCCCGACGCTGCAGGAATTTCGCGGCACGCTCTCCGAGGCCGAGTACAAGGTCTATGACCTCGTCGTGAAGCGCTTCATGGCGGTGTTCTATCCTGCGGCTGAATTTGATGTGACGACGCGCATCAGCGTTGTGGGCGAGGATCATTTCAAGACTGAGGGCAAGGTGCTTGTGAGCCCCGGGTGGCTTTCCGTCTACGGACGCGAGGAGGCGGGGGAAGACGCGGGGCTTGTGCCGCTTCGGGACGCAAAGAGCGCTTCGGTCTTGGCCGCCAAGGCTGCCGAGGGCATGACAAAGCCGCCCGCCCGGTACACCGAAGCAACGCTCCTTTCGGCCATGGAAGGGGCGGGGAAGCTCGTCGACGATTCGGAACTGCGCGACGCGATGGCCGAAAAGGGCCTTGGGACGCCTGCGACGCGCGCGGCGATCATCGAGAACCTCATCGATCAGCACTACATGCAGCGCGAAGGGCGCGAGCTCGTGCCGACCGCAAAGGCCAAGGAGCTCTTCAGCCTCATCGACGGACTCGGCATCGGAGTGCTTTCCGATCCCAAGCTCACCGGCGAGTGGGAGTACAAGCTTGCCCTCATTGAGCGAGGAGCGCTCTCGCGCGACGCCTTCATGAGCGAAATCCGCGACATGACGACGCACATTGTCGATGCGGCAAAGAGCTACGGCTCGGAGACTGTTCCGATCGCCAATCCCGCGCACCTTGTGCACGCCTGCCCCAAGTGCGGCGGAGAGATTGTCGAGAACTACCGACGGTACGCCTGCACGCGTCCCGGCTGCGACTTCAGTCTTCCGAAGCACCCTGCGGGACGCACGTTCGAAGTGTCGGAAGTGGAGGAGCTGCTTTCCGCAGGTCAGATCGGTCCCCTGAACGGCTTCATCAGCAAGATGGGCCGCCCCTTTGCCGCAGTGCTTCGGATCAATGACGAGTATCGGCTTGAGTTTGATTTCGGAAACGACGAGCGTGAGCAAAGGGAGCCCGAGTCAGCCGATGAGCTCCCCCGAGTCGGCATCTGCCCCAAGTGCGGCGGCGAGATCGTTGCGGGCGCTTCGTCCTACTACTGCGTGAATACGCAGAAGAGGACCTGCGACTTCCGGATCGGACAGACGATTCTGCAGCAGGAGATCAAGCCCGAGGAGGTGCAAAAGATTCTTGAGGAAGGCAGAAGCTCCCTCATGACGGACTTCGTGTCCAACCGCAGCCACAGAAAGTTCAAGGCGTTCCTTGTGATGGATCCGAAGACGCACAAGATCGGATTCGAGTTCCCGCCTAGGGAGGAGAAGACGCCAGCAAAGCGAACGGTCCGCAAGAGCGCCGCGAAGAAGAACTGATAGAGCGAGATAGGCAGACAAGAAAGGGCTTCCGGTAGAGGGGGGGGCTCCCGACGGGAGCCTTTCGTGTATTCAGCGGCCGGAAGCGTTTATGCCACAGGCTGCTTGGAGCTGTCCTTGGCGCCATCCTTCGTGCTTGAAGCGAGGGCCGTGGACTGAGCGTTGGAGGAGGAAACCTTCTGCGGCTTGTTGTTCTTCAGTGCGGAAAGGCGGGTGACAAGTACCTGGTCGGTCTTGTTCTGCTGCACGCTGATGACTTCGAATCGAAAGCCGTTCCAGTCGAAGCTGTCGCCCCGCTTGGGAATCTTGCGCAGCATGTACATCGCAAAGCCGGCGATCGTTTCATAGGCCTGGGACTCGGGCATTTCATCAATCTCAAGCTCGCGCATGAAGTCGATGGTGGGGGTGGCGCCATCCACAACCCAGCTGTTCTCGTTTTTGGAGAGGATTTGCGCTTCATCGGGCGTGATCACGAGGTCGCTCATCACGGTGCTCATGACGTCCTGAAGCGTGATGACGCCGACGACAAGGCCATATTCGTTGAGCACGGTTGCAATCTCGGTGCTCGTCTTCTGGAAGTTGTCGAGAATCTCCGAGAGCGTGAGCGAATCGGGAATGAACTGCACCGGATGTACGAGGCCCGAATCCTTGAGCGAAATCTTCTCGCCCTTCATGAGCTGCAGGATGAGATCCCGGTTCTCGACATAGCCCGTGACATGATCGAGGTCACCGTCGGCGACAAGGAAGAAATTCCCGGTCGATTCGGAGATTTTCTCGCGGATCTCCTCGACCGTGTCCTCCGGAGTGAAGTACACGATGGATTCGCGGGCCGTCATGGCGGCAGTCACCGTGCGGTTCTCAAGATCAAACACGTTTTCGATCACTGCCTGCTCGGACGAGTCAATGACGCCCGAAGCGGCTGCGGCGCTCACCGTGGCAAGGATGTCATCGCCCGTGATGTTGTCGCGACGTTCCGTGGCCAGGCCGCAAAGCTTCATGATGGTCGAGGAGATGAGCTCAAGCACGAAGACGAGCGGCCTGAAAAGGAAGATCAACACGCGCATGGGCCGAGCGCAGGCCATGGCGACGCGCTCGGGATTGTTGAGCGACACGCGCTTGGGAATCAGGTCGGAGAAGATCACAAACGAGAGCGTGACCGTCATGAAAGAGCAGAAAAAGCCCACCTGGCCAGCCAGATCCGCAGGCATCACCTTTTCAAAGCACCAGCTGAAAAGCGGCGTGAACGCCGACTCGCCGACGATACCGCCGAGGATCGCAACCATGTTGATGCCGATCTGGATGACGGAGAAGAATTTTCCGGGCTTGTCGGCTGTTTCAAGGACGAGCCTTGCGCTCGAGTAGCCCTCTTCGCGAAGGGCTTCCAGCCGGGTGCGACGCACGCCGGCAAAGCTGATTTCCGACGCAGCAAGAAAGGCGTTGGCGATGATGAGAAGGATTAAAAGAAGAACTTGTGTGTATACGGACATAAGAAAACATTTCTAAAACAGGGCGTTGCATTATACCAAGGGAGTTTTGGTCAGGCTTAACGGGGCATGGGCATGCCCGATCAGGTACTTTCCTGAGGACGCTTGATCAAGGCAAAGGAAATCTCATGGCGCAATCGCTCTCCTAGTGGGTTCGGCCTAGATGCGGCGTTCGCAAACTGAGTACACTCATGGCAATTTCTCAGGCAAGGGGCCGCAGTGCGCCCTTGGCCAACCCTTACAAATCCTTCAAAACCAAGGAGTGAAGAGATGAGCATGAAGACTTTTGGTGCGGCGCTAGCCCTCACCGCAGCCGCCGCGACCGTTCAGGCCGGCCCCGTTCTTGATGCCGTCAAGGCGCGCGGCGAAGTGATCTGCGGCGTGAACACGGCCGCCCCGGGCTTTTCCGCCGTCGACAGCCAGGGCAATTGGTCGGGACTTGACGTCGACACCTGCCGCGCCGTGGCTGCGGCCGTGCTTGGGGACGCAAAGAAGGTCAAGGTGGTGCCGCTCTCCTCTCCGCAGCGCTTCACCGCGCTGCAGTCGGGCGAAATCGACATGCTCTCGCGGAACACCACCTGGACGATGACGCGCGATGCATCGCTCGGCGCCGTCTTTGCCGCCATCAACTACTACGACGGTCAGGGCTTCATGGTGCCGAAGAAGTTGAAGGTGAGGAGCGCCAAGCAGCTCAACGGCGCCACGGTGTGTCTGCAGGCCGGCACAAGTTCCGTGCAGGCGCTTGCCGACTACTTCGCCGGAAACGGCATGAAGTACAAGCCCGTGATGTTTGACACCACGGAAGCGACGCAGAACGCATTCCTTTCCGGCCGCTGCCAGGTCTACACGACAGACATGAGCGACCTTGCAGGCGCCAGAACCCGTGCGCGCAATCCCCAGGATTTCGTGATCCTGCCCGAGACGATTTCCAAGGAGCCGCTCGGCCCGTCCGTGCGCCGCGGCGATGACGAGTGGTTCCAGATCGTGCGCTGGTCGTTCTACGCGATGCTCGAAGCCGAGGAGGCGGGGCTCACCTCCGCCAATGTCGACGCGCAGCGTGCAAAGAGCAAGGTGCCCCAGGTCATGCGGCTTGTGGGAACGGGCGACGACATGGGCAAGCTGATCGGCGTTGACAAGGACTGGTCGTACCGCATCATCAAGCAGGTCGGCAACTATGGCGAGAGCTGGACGAAGAATTTCGGACCGGATACGAAGTTGAATCTCCCCCGAGGCCTCAATCAGCTTTGGAACAAGGGCGGCATCATGTATGCGCCCCCGATCCGCTAAGGCGTTTCTTTCGGGAGCCGGGTGAACAGGCCGAAAATAGTTGGGACGCTCAACCCAAGGACCGTTCGCCCGCTCGTATAATCGCCCGCAGTCGCCCTTGCAATTCCTTTTAAGGGCTCCATGCGGGCGATTTTCTTTTCACTTCAAGGTTCGCGCCAGTGACTGGGGCGCGATGAAAGATCCGGACACCATGGTGCAGGCAGGAGCCTCCACAGAATCAGACGCAGTGAACGCACCCGTGGGCGATGCGGCCCATCGGCGGCGCGAGGCCGCGAGACGCGCAAAAGAATGGGCGCTGCAGGGCGCGCTGGTGCTCGCACTGATCCTCCTCGTCTGGATGATCGCGGGGAACGTGGCCGACAACCTTGCCGCGCGCAACATCCGGAGCGGCTTCGGATTCCTGCAAGGTTCGGCCGGCTTTGACATCGGCGAGTCGCTCATCGCCTTTTCCTCGTCCGACACGGTGCTTCGGGCGTTTGCCGCGGGCGTGCTCAACACGCTTCGCGTTGCCGCCTTTGCGATCATTACCGCAACGCTCCTCGGAGTTGTCGTGGGGCTCATGCGCCTAGCGCGCCACCCGATCATCCGGGGGCTAGGGACCGCGCATGTCGAGGTGTACCGCAACATTCCGCTCATCATTCAGCTCCTTGCCCTGTATCTGCTGATCACGGAACTCCTTCCCATGAGCACGGACGCGCTGCATCTCGGGGAGTGGGCGCTGCTTTCCAAGGCGGGGCTTCAGATTGCAGTGCCTGAGAGCGCAGGGCTCGCACTTCTGGCTGCCGGCATTGTGTTTCTGCTCACGGCGCTCCTCGTGCGGGAGCGGTATCGGCGCCGGGTGACGGATCTTGTGGCAACGCTCTCGGGGTTCTGGATCGGGATTCTTGCGGCGCTTGTCGTCTGGATGCTTTTTGGCGCCGTCAGCGGCTGGAGCAAGCCGTACATCGAGGGGTTTGCAATTGAAGGCGGTGCGTCGCTTTCTCCGGAATTCCTAGCGCTCTGGCTGGGCCTGACGCTCTTTACCTCGGCCTCGATCGCCGAGATCGTGCGCGCGGGCGTGCTTGCCGTGAGCGTGAACCAATGGCACGCGGGTCTTGCGCTTGGAATGAGCAAGGTGCAGACGGTGAGCTACGTTGTCTTTCCGCAGTCCATGCGGCTTGCGATTCCGCCTCTTGCGAGCCAGTACATGAATCTCACGAAGAACTCGTCGCTGGCCGTTGTCATCGGCTACCCCGATTTCGTGGCCGTGGGCAATGCCTCGATCAATGTCACGGGACAGGCAATCGAGATCATTTGCGTCGTGATGGCGGTGTACCTTGTGCTCAACCTCATCATTGCGCTCGCAATGAATGCCCTGAATGCTCGGATTCTCCGGGCACCGAGATAGGAGTGTGGGGAATGCAGGCAAACACACTTCTGAGGCGCGTCCGCGAAGCGCTCTTTTATTCGAGTTTTGCAACGGGCTTTACCGTCGTCGTCGGCTTTCTCCTTCTCATCATCGGCTGGTATGTCGTTGACTGGGCGGCGGTGAGCGCCGTGTTCGTGCCGGATGCCAATGCCTGTTACGCGGCTAAGGGGGCCTGCTGGGGGTTTGTTGCCGAGAAATGGCGGCTCATCCTTTTCGGCCGCTACCCTTTTAGTGAGCAGTGGCGGCCCGCCCTCGCAACCGCTGCCATTGTTTTGATGCTCGTTGCAACAGCGGTTCCCGCTTTCTGGACCCGCAAGGGAGCAAGAGCGCTCCTTTGGGGCTGGGTTGGTGCGTTTGCCGTCTTTTTCGGCCTCATGTACGGAGGCTTTGCCGGGCTCTCGAAGGTGAGCACCGACAACTGGGGAGGACTTCCGCTCACTGTCATCCTGACGCTCCTAGGCATGACCGTCTCGGCACCGATCGGCATTCTCCTTGCGCTCGGGCGCAGAAGCGAGATGCCGCTCGTGAAGGCGGTCTCGATCGGCTACATCGAACTCGTGCGCGGCGTGCCGCTCATCACGGTGCTTTTTGTGGCGAGTTTTGTCTTTCCGCTGCTCCTTCCCAGCGGAGTGCGGATCGATCCCTTCTGGCGCGTCACCTGGGGCATCATTCTCTTTCAGGCGGCCTACATGGCCGAAACCGTGAGAGGCGGCCTGCAGACCATTCCGAAGGGGCAGTTCCTTGCCGCGGACTCGCTGGGGCTGACGCTCTTTGCCCGATACGTCTATGTGATCCTGCCTCAGGCGCTTGTTGCAGTGATTCCGGCGTTTGTGAACAGTCTGCTTTCGACCTTCATGGATACGTCCCTTGTGACGGTTGTCTCGATGTATGACCTCACGGGGTCGCTCGCGCTCGCGCTAGGTGATGCCAGCTGGCGCGACTTCTTCCGCGAGGGGTACATCTTCATCGCCGCAATCTATTTTGCCGCGAGCTTTGCCATGAGCCGCTACAGCCAGTGGCTCGAGAGGCGGCTTACGGGCAGCAAGAAGAATTCAACGCTCTCCTTCTGATGAAGACCGCGCTCGGCGTCTGAATACAATCCCCCTTCCTTTTTTGTTTCTCGTTTTTGAAGAGGTTCTTTTTTACGATGTCTCACCTTTCCGAATCCCAAAATCAGCGCATTGCCCGAATGATTGCCGAAGCCATCGGCGCACGGGTGCAGCAGGTGCTGGTCGCCGTGGAGCTCCTCGATGGCGGCTCGACGGTGCCCTTCATCGCCCGCTACCGCAAGG
>DNLN01000110.1 GCA_003488465.1 Sutterella sp.
CCGCCACTACCGAGTGACCGATGTGGCCGAGGGCAAGGCCGTGATGGACGCCAACCATCCGCTTGCAGGCTGGACGCTGCGGTTCGACGTCAAGGTGCTCGACGTTGAGCAGCCCGACGGGGACAAGGTCGGCAGCGACGATGTCGTCGTGCCCGGATTCCTTGGATTTGCCGACAAGATCATTGACGACGAGCAGGACGACGGCCCGGACGAGGAGGCCGAACTCAACCGGCGCCTTGGCGGCGGCGCCTGAAGGCGGCTCGGATAAAATTCCCTTTTGTATCGATGGACCAACAAGAAAGGACGGGATTAAGCATGACGCTTCGCCAAGATGAAACCGATGTCAACTTTCTCACCCTCAAGCCCGAGGATCTTGAGAGCGCGGCCAAGGCTCTGCGTGACGAGCTTGACGCCAACAAGCGCGCCTGGGAGCGCACGCTCTGGGTGCTTGACTACGCAAGGAAGACCTACCCGGAGGATCACAAGCTGATCGAGGCACTCGACACCATCCGCCATCATCTCGCCCGCCGCGTCTAACCGGCGCGAGGCTTTTCGGGGCCAGAAGGCGCAGACGCCAGAAGCGCTCTGATCTCGTTTTTTTTCGGCCGCAGTTTCTCTTGCCGGAACTGCGGCCGCTGCATCTATAATCCGCGATAGCTCAGCCGCTTTGCAAAAGGATAGCGGCACGTCCAGGAGGCGGCTCGCACCCGCCGGAGACGGAGCGACGATTTCAGGCCGCGCCAGCTTACATTTTTCGTGTGCATGGGAGTGCGGGGCATCCGAGAATGCCCGACCGCCCCAGCCCAAGCTTCAGCCTTAGCCCAATTTGGCTGCGTGCCGCTGTTTGCAGGGATCGCTGTTCGGGAACGCGTATTCCTTCGTCCCTCATTGCGTACTCCTTTTCAAGAGAACAGGCGTCTCGCGCTTTTGTCGCGATCAGGCGCCCGGAAGTCTTTGTCTTTTGCAGTTTCTGCGGCAAAGCGAGGTTTTTGCGCAGAACGAAGGAAAAACCATGCACACGAAAACAGCACTTGCAGCGGCGGCGGCCGCACTGATTCTTTGCGCCTGCGGCACGCCGTACGGATCCTATGGCTTGCTGGGAGGCTACACCGAGACTCAGCTTGGCGAGAACGTCTGGCAGGTGACGTTCGAGAGCAACGGCTACACCACTCAGGCAACGACGGTGCGCTACGCAATGCTGCGCTGCGCCGAGCTCACGCTCGAGCAGGGCTACCGGTACTTTGCCATCATCAACAAGGATGCGTATTCGCAGGCGGCCGGCGTGATGAGCTCGGGAAGTTTTAACGCCACGAGCAATCGGATGGGCAATACGATGTACACGAACGGGAGTATGTCGGGACTCTCGGCCATGATCAGCTATCCCACCGCCGACCAGACGATCATGATGTTCCATGAGAAGCCCGAGGGCGTGCTCTCGTACGATGCGCTCATCACCTGCCGCTCGATCGGGGAGAAGGCGGGCGTCACCTGCAGCACGCTCAAGCCGAAGGACAAGCAGCAGTAGGGCGAGAAGGATGAGGAGCCGCCCCGGCTTTACCGAGCCGGGGCGGGCGTTACGGATTCTGTGATACGAAGTCAGAAGAGCCTCTACAATGCAGTTCAAGGTTGTTTTGGCTATCGGCTGCCATGTCCAGAATTTCCGCCCGACTCACGAGAGCGCTCCTTGCCGTGCTTTGCTGCGCGATTGCCGCCGCGCAGCCCTTTGCGTCCGATGAGGCGAGGGGCGACGTCCTTCGCATCGGCATCTCGTCCTTTACGCAATCCAATCCGAACAATCCCGTCATTGAGCAGACGATCGCCGAGCTCTACGCAAGGCTGGGCAGGCAGCGCCTGCGCATCGAGCGGCTCACGCTGCCCGAGCTCGAGTCCGCCGTGCGAGCCGGGCGGCTCGACTTTTTCCTTTCAAGCAGCGGCTTTTATCGACGGATGCTCTCCCACGGCGTAAAGGACCTTGCGACCTTGGTCAGTCCCCCCTTCAACAACCCCAACACGCAGGAGGCCTCCACGATCATCGTGCGCGCCGACCGGGCGGAGATCCAGGAGCTTGCGGACCTCCGGGGCCTCACTGTCGCCGCGAACCTTGAGGAGAGCTTTTCCGGGTTTCAGATCGGACTAGCGGAATTCGCCCGTCTGACGGCAAATCCCGAGACGTTCTTCTCGCGGCGGCATTTTGTCGGCCGGCGCATGGAGACCGTGATCGAGCGCGTGCTTGCCGGACGGGAGGATGCGGGAATCCTTCGGCGGTGCTTTCTCGAGGAGTATGCCGCAGCCCACCCGGACTTCTCCCTGAATGCCGTCCGGGTGCTCAACGAAAAGGGGCCGCATCCGTGCCGCTACTCCACGGACCTCTACCCGAACTGGTCGTTTTCGGCGACCGCGCAGAGCGATTTCCGCCAGACGCGTGAGCTGCTCGCCGTCGTGCTGGGAATGAAGCCCACCGAGGACGGCATGTACTGGAGCGTCGCTACGGACTTCAGTAAGGTCGATGCGCTCATGCGCAGCTTGAGGATCGGCCCCTACGAATTCTTGCGGCAATGGAACTGGAAGCGGTTACTTGTTGACTACTGGCCGGCTGCGGCGTTGGTTGTCCTGTTGCTCGCGGGACTTGCGGTGCACGGCGTGCTCACCGAGCGCACCGTGCAGCGCAGAACGCAGGAGCTGCAGGTGTCGCTCTTGGCGCAGGAGCGGCTTGCCGAAGAGTCGGAGGCCGTGCACCAGCGCCTGTACCAGATGCAAAAGCTCGGAACCGTGGGAGAGATTTCGAGTCTGCTCGTGCATGAACTCGGGCAGCCCGTTGGAGCGATCCGTCTGTATGTCGTCTCGCTCATCCGCATGCTCGAGCGCGGGCGGGGGGACCCGGAAAAAATTCGCGCCGCGCTGCAGACGGTGCGCGGCGAGGTCGAGCGCGTGGAGGGCATCGTCGAGCGCGTGCGCTCCTACGTAAAGGGCAAGAAGACCGAATCGGTGGAGATTGATCTCGCGCAGGCCGCCAAGCGTGCCGCGGACTTTGCCGCGCATTACCGGCAAAAGGGAGCGGCGCTCGTGCTGGACCTCGAACCCGATGTCCGCATCCTTGGCGACCGGGTCGATGTGGAGCTTGCGCTGCTCAATCTCCTGAAGAACGCCTTTGAAGCGGCGCTCAACTCGCCCGCTCCGGCGGTCGCGGTTGCCGTGCGCAGGGATCGTGACGGCAAGCGGGCGCGGGTGATCATCTCCGACAACGGCCCGAGGCTCTCGGAAAAGGAGTTTGCGAGCGTGAGCGAAGTGTTCCACAGCACCAAGGCCGGAGGCCTTGGACTCGGGCTTTCGATCGTGCGATCGATCGTCGAGCGGCACGGCGGCAATCTGGGCATCGGACGGGGACAGGGTGACGGGCTCGTTGTCGAGCTCTACTTTCCGCTTCTGGCGCATCGTTCGAAGGCGCTGGGAATGAGTGACCGGGTTCCGGACAAAGGAGGAGCGTGATGGCATCCCGCAAAAACGAGCAGCAGCCCCTGGTGCGCATTGTCGATGACGATCCGGGATTGCGCGGAGCGCTTGTGTTTCTGCTCGAAAACGAGGGCTACGAAGTGGCCGCCTTCGCCGATGCGGCAAGTTTCCTGAAGAGCGAGCAGGCATCCCGCCCGGGGTGCCTTGTGAGCGACATCCGGATGCCGGGGATGACGGGCCTTGAGCTGCAGCGCGAGCTCAAGAGCCGCGGCAATCCCATTCCGATCATCTTTCTTACGGCCTTTGCCGAGGTTGACATGGCGGTCGAGGGGCTCAAAAGCGGCGCCGTGGACTTTTTGCAAAAGCCCGTGCACGAAGAGCGGCTGCTGGGGGCCGTGGAGGCCGCAATCAATGCGGACCGCAGAGCCCGGCAGGGGCTTCCGGCTCGCGAGGAGATCGAGATGCGGCTTCGCACGCTCACCGAGCGCGAGCGGCAGATCGTCGCGCTGGCGCGCCAGGGACTTGCCAATCCCGTGATCGGCGAGCGGCTGGGAATCGGGCTTCGAACGGTGAAGTTCCACCGTGCAAGTGCGTACAGAAAACTGGGCGTGCACACGGCCGAGGAACTCTCCGAGCTGCTCCTGGAGCAGGCCTCGTGAGGCCCGCTTGACCTGCGGCAAAGGGATTAACACCTCACGCACGCCACAATCGGCGGCATCAATGGAGCTCTGCCGGATCGGGCAGTGTCTGTCCTGCGGCGCTTTCCGTTGGCCCGAATATTTTCTGGAGGACGAAGATGGAAAAGACGATGACTTCCCGCCGCAATCTGCTCAAGGGTGCTGCCGCCGCCGCGATGACCGCTCCGGTCGGCATGGCAAGCGCCCTGGAAGTGAAGAACCCGGCCAGCATCCGCTGGACCAAGACCGCCGAAGTCGTGGTTCTGGGCTACGGCAACTCCGGCACGAATGCCGCCATCGCCGCCAAGGACGCCGGCGCGAGCGTGCTCATTCTCGAAAAGCTTGATGTGGGCGGCGGCAACGTATCGGTTTCCGCCGGCGGCTTCGTCGTGCCGACTGACGAGAAGGAATATTACGAATTCCAGAAAGCGCTCTACGAACTCTCCCGCTCCGAGTGGGATCCCGAACTGCTACGCATCTTCTGCCACGAGTCGATGACCCTGGACAAGTACGTCAAGAGCCTTGATCCCAATGTCGAAATGTTCGTCTACGGTCACGCCGGCTATCAGCAGCTGCCGGGCGCCGGCTGCGTGAACAAACTCTCGCCGCGCAAGGTCCCCGGAAAGAAGGGCGGCGACAGGCTCTTCGGCATCTTTGAGCGCGCCTGCCGCGCCCGCAACATTCCGGTGCTCTTCAATACGCCCGCCCGCCGCCTCATCACCCGCGCCGGCGAGGTGATCGGCGTCGAGGCCCTGCAAAACGGCAAGCCGATCTGCGTGCGCGCCACCAAGGCGGTCATCATCTGCACGGGCGGCTTCCAGTGCAATCCTGATCTCATGAAGAACTACATCTACGGCAACCCGATGAGCTTCCTCGGCAGTCCCGGCCACACGGGCGACGGCCTGTTGATGGCTCAGGGCGTGGGCGCCGCGCTCTGGCACATGAACTCGGTGTCCGCCCCCCTTGGCGTGCAGGTTCCGGGCGTGAAGGCCGGCATGGCCCTGGTCACCCGCCAGCCCGCATTCATCTGGGTCGACCAGGACGGCCGCCGCTTTGTCAATGAGAAGAAGCTCGACTACCACTGCTCGTGGATGAGCGTGAACGTCTTTGACGCGATCCGCCACCGCTATCCGCGCATTCCGTGCTACATGATCATGGATTCGACCTACATTGAGGCCGGCCCCATCATGAGCGCCGGTGCCTCGGGCTACGCGATCAACCGCGAGAACTATGTCTGGAGCAAGGACAACAGCAAGGAAATCGCAAGCGGCGTCATCATCAAGGCAGACACGATCGAAGAGCTGGCCAGGAAGCTCGGCATGCCCGATCCGTCCGTGCTCGTCGCTCAGGTCGAGCGCTGGAACAAGGACTTCAAGACCGAGGGAATCGACACCGAGTACGGCCGCACCGTGACCGCCGACCCGAAGATGAAGGCCGTGTTCATCGGCCGCGATGTGAAGGCCTGGTCCGCCCCGATCGAAAAGGGGCCGTTCTACGCCATGAAGCTCGTTCCGGTGATGTACCACACGATGGGCGGCCCGAAGAAGTCCGTCAGGGCCGAAGTCGTCGATCCGTTCGGCAAGCCGATTCCGCGCCTGTACGTGGCAGGCGAGCTCGGCTCGACCTGGGGCCTGACCTATCAGGGCGCCTGCGCCAATGCCGATGCCATCATCTTCGGCAGAATCGCCGGCCGGAATGCCGCCAAACTGAAGGCCTGGAAGTAGTTGTGCCGCCGGGCGCGGGGCCTTGAGCCTTGCGTCCGGGCATAAGGATTCTTTCAAGCAGCTAGTGGCCGGAACGGGGGTTCCCTTGTACCGGCCGCATGCCATTTTCCTGGAGCTTATCGGATGACCGCACGGTTATATGTTTGCCTCGCTTCGGTTCTCTTTGCGCTTTCGGCCCAGACCTTTGCCGCGGACGCATTCCTTGCCGACCGCCACCAAGCGAAGGGCCTGAAGTGCGACGCCTGTCACACAGCCGACCCCGCCAAGGGCGTGACGCTCGAGACATGCCTCAAGTGCCATGGCGGAACGTACCAGAAGCTTGCCGCGTCAACCAGAAAGGGCGAGGTCAACTTCCACGAAACGCACATGGGGGACACGCCCTGCTCGGAATGCCACAAGGGTCACAAGGCCTCTAGTCTCGTCTGCAACGAATGCCATGATCTGAAGGTGAAGGTGCCTTAAGGGGAGCCTGACGGGATGCGGTAGAAATCCTGAGCGGATCCAGTTGGAGGACTTCAACCGAGCCCTCGTGACAAGCGAAAAAAATCCCCCGGCGGA
This sequence comes from Sutterella sp., assembly GCA_003488465.1. Classification (GTDB taxonomy): domain Bacteria; phylum Pseudomonadota; class Gammaproteobacteria; order Burkholderiales; family Burkholderiaceae_F; genus Duodenibacillus. The sequence continues at coordinate 6,410 of DNLN01000110.1, forward strand.
GGCATCCAACAGCCTCAGCCGGGGGCGGAGTTCCCGACGCGGCGGTCAGGGTTGGCCGGCCGCCGCACAGCGGGAAGACTAGACGTCCTTGCGGCCCATCACGATCTGGCCGGCCATGTAGCCGGAAGTGTGGGCGAAGCCGCAGGCGTTGCCGCCGCAGTAGAAGGCGCCGTGCACGCCGGCAACCGTTTCACCGGCTGCGTACAGGCCGCCGACGGGCTTGAGATCCCAGCCGAGAACCTGCAGGTGATCGGTGACGCGGAAGCCGCCGCAGGACAGGTTGTTCCACGGGAACATCTTGATGCCGTAGAACGGGCCCTTCTCGTCGATCTTGACGGTCATGTCGGTGCGGCCGAACTGGGTGTCGTTCTTGGCTTCGACAGCCGCGTTCCACTGCTTGAGCTGAGCGCGCAGACCTTCGAGGTCGATGCCCGAGAGCTTGCAGAACTCTTCAAGAGTGTCGGCGCGGAACAGGTTCTCGCCCTTCTTGAACTCTTCCTCGACGCGCTCGTCATTCCAGGCGGGCAGGCCGATCAGAGCGCCGGTCTTGTACTTGGCGCGCGTTGCGTCATAGATCTTCTTGTCCATGAACACGAGGTGCCAGCCGCCGGGGTTGCCCGCCAGGTGCGGCGTGATGTGGCAGATGCCTTCCTTTTCCGTTACGAAGCGCTTGCCGTTCTTGTTCACCAGGATGCCGCCGGCATTGGTGAAGTACCAGAAGCGGCAGTACGGGCCGTTGCGGCCGTTCACGACGATGCCGCAGGGATAGGAGGCGATGTACTGCATGTGCGAGAGCGGAACGCCGACGTCACGCACGGCAATGCGCATGGCCGAGCCGTCGTTGGCCGAGCAGCCGATCGAGACGCCCTTGCCGGCAACGGACGGAACCCAGAAGTCCAGAGACTGCGGGGTGCCGGTGATGCCGCCGGTGGCCAGAATCACGCCGCGCTTTGCGCGGATGGTGATCTTCTTGCCCGTGTCAAGGCTCGTGGCTTCAATGCCGGTGACCTTGTTGGTCTTCTGGTTGAAGAAGATGCGGGTCATCGGCGTGCCGGCGTAGATCTTGATCTTGCGCTTGGCAGCCTGCTTGACGAGCACGTCAATGTAGTCGACGCCCTGATAGCTGTCCTGGCGCACGGCGCGCAGGTTGCTGTGGCCGGCGTACTTCTCGAGGTGGTGCGGAGCAAGGCCGTGGTTCTCGAGCCAGTCGAAGGCTTCACCGGAGTGCTTGGCAAAGAGTTCGACGGGTTCCTTCAGGGACATGTAGGCGCCATAGTCCATGATGTCATGGGCGAATTCCTGCCAGCTGTCCTTGGCGCCTTCGCGCTTCTGGATTGCGGTGCCGTAGGCCGTGAACAGGCCGCCGCACATGCGGGTGGCGGAATGATAGGGGCTGTAGGACTTGTCGACGACGACAACCGAGCCGCCCTTGTCGGCGACCTGGCAGGCGGCCATGAGGCCTGCGCCGCCTGCGCCGCAGACGACGACGTCAACGGTGCGGTCCCACTTGGCGGGAGCGGCTGCTGCATTCTGAGCGGCCATTGCAGGGGCGGCGACGGCGGCAACGCCAGCGGCGGCGGCCGAGCCGAGCAGATGACGGCGAGAGATGGTGTTAGTCATGATTTACTCCCCCTTGAACTTGCGATCCTTGATCGCATGGCAGTCGTGGCAGATGTAGCGGCTCTTCTTATGCATGGCGTGGCACTGCGTGCAGTCAATGCGGCCCATGTGAGAGTCGTGCGGATTGAACTTGTCGCCCTTGGTCTTGGCGGCGAGCGCTTCGTACGAGCCGTGGCACTTCAGGCAGGTCTTCTGCGCAGGAGCGGTCGGAACGGCCTGGCCGGAGTGGCAGGTGTCGCACTTCAGGGAAGCGTGGGAGCCGTTGATGGCGGCGTTGGCCTGGCTCAGTCCCAGCAGGGCAAAGGAGGCCAGAGCGATGGCAACATTGCGGATAAGCATGGTGTTTTCCTTTGATATTCCTCAGAAAAATCAATTCCAGAGGAGGGGTCAGGTTCTGGTTTTTGTTTCTGAGAGTTCGGTGGAGAACCTACTAGCCCACCGAATTAAGGGAATCTTAAGAAGGGAGATCGCCCGCCACTACCTCCCGACCGTTACCTACTTTTGGAGGTGGAATGAGAGCGAACTGCTGTGAGAAAATAGGAATTCATTGTCTGCCTAGGAAACTGCCTTGCTGTCGTGGAGATCTTCCAAACAGCTGCTCAAGCGGGCTCTCGGAGCGAGCCGGCTCGCTGCGGCATCGATCCTCGCTTGCGCGGGGATGCTCCTCGCCGTGCAGGCGCAGGCGGCCGAAGAAGTGACGATCGGCATCATCGGCTCCAATGAACTCGGCGTGCGCGCGAGCATCGTGACGCCCACGCTCAATCACCTCATCCGGACGCTCCCCCAGTACAGATTCCGCACCATCGACATCCCGATTCCGCAGGCCGTTGATCTTGTGAAGAGAACCCGTCCGGATTTCATCGTCGGGCCGGCGGACATCTTCTTTACGCTCATCAACACTGCGGGCGCACAGGCGATCGCAACGCGAAAGAACATCTGGGCCAAGGACGGCGGCGCGTCCGTCGGCTCTGCGGTCATCGTGCGCGCCGACAGAACCGATCTTGAGACGCTTGCCGACCTGAAGGGGCGGCCGATCGCGGCCTCGCTTCCCGATTCCCTCGGCGGGTGGCTCGCCTTTGCCGGCGAGGTGGCCCGACAGGGACTCTCGACCGAGGAGTTCACGCAGCGCACGAACTTCGTCGCCTATGAGTTTCCGGCCGTGTTCGAGAGCGTTCTGGACGGCAGGGCGGATGCAGGCGTGCTCACCGCCTGCCAGCTCGAACTCGCCGAGGGCAGCGGCATGATCGAGCCGGGCTTGCTGCGCGTGATCAATCGCAAACACTCGGACGCAATCCGATGCAGCCACTCGACGGATCTGTATCCCGGACAGACCGTCGGCGTGCTCGACTTTTCCCGGCCTGAACTCACGCGCGCCGTCGCCGTTGCGATCTTCACCATGCCGCCGCAGCGCAACTACGTCTGGCAGGTTGCGGGGCAGTTTCATGCCGTTGCCGGGCTGTACCGGGATTTGCACATCGGGCCCTTTGCCCAGAAGCCCTGGACTTGGAAGGATTTTCTGAAGCGCTACTACGTGTATCTGCTCGCGGCGCTTGGTCTCCTGGTGCTGCTGTTCTTCAATGAAATACGCCTCAACAAGCTTGTCGCCCGGCGCACGGCCGCGCTCCTAGAAAGCATCGAGGAGAATCGGCGCCTTGCGCAGGACAACCAGCGCGCGATGCAGCAGCTCTCGCTCATGGAGCGCAATTCCCTTGTTTCACACATGGGCTCGATGATCGCCCACGAACTCAAGCAGCCGCTCGCCACGATCACCAATTACTGCGAGGTCGCCAGGATCCGGCTCGAGGATGCCGAGGATCCGGCGCTTGAGAACCTCTTTGAGACCATCAAGTCCGAGGTCCAGAAAATTTCCGGCATCGTGGACAGGGTGCGCGCCTACGCCAGGCGTCGGAACACCAGACACACCCCCGTGCGGCTCGATCAGGTGGTCAGGGAGGCGCTTTCGAGCTTTCGCACCTATCGGGAGTTTCAGGAGATCTCGCCCCGGATTGACGCCAGGGAGCTGCCCGAGTGCTGGGTGTTGGGCGACAAGCTCGAGCTTGAGATCCTGATCATCAATCTCATGAAGAACGGAGCCCGGGCGGCCGCAGGGCAGCCCGCCCCGGCTCTTTCTGTTGGCATCAGGCGCTCGCCCGACACGGTCGATCTGCTCGTCACCGACAACGGCCCGCGTCTTTCGGATGAAGAGTTCGAGAGGCTGCACCACGCCGCCGATTCAACCTCCGCTGAGGGACTCGGCCTCGGGCTGTCGATCGTGCGCGGCATCGCCGACGCCCATTCGGCAAAACTGACGCTGCTCCGGCTGCCCGAGCGGGGGATATGCTTTGACATCCGGTTCGACCGGGTCGAGCCCGATGGAGGAAATAAACAATGACTGGCAGTCCGCTAATCAGAATCGTCGATGACGATCGGGAGCTACTCGTTTCGCAGAAGATGCTCCTTGAGACGCTTGGCTGGGAAGTGGTCACGTACGCGAGCGGTATGGATTTTCTGCGCATGGACTCCCTCAGCCGTCCCGGCTGCGTCGTGCTGGATGTCAGAATGCCCGGAATGACCGGACTCGAGGTTCAGGAGCAGCTCGAGCAAAGGGGCGTCGAGCACATCGCCATCATCTTTCTGTCGGCTCATGGCGACGTGCCGATGGCCGTTCATACGATGCGGCACGGAGCCGTGGACTTCATCTCCAAGCCCGCCGATCCCCGGTACCTTCTCGAGCGTGTGGCGAAGTCCGTTACGAAGTCGATCGAGAAAAGCGAGCGCGAGGCCGAGATCAAGAGTCTCAGGGAGCTGGCGCAGGGCCTTTCGCCCCGCGAGCGGGACGTCGCCCGGCTCATCGCCAAGGGGCTTCGCAACAAGGAGATCGCGCGCGAGCTCGGCATTGAGGAGACGACTGTGAAGATGCACCGCGGCAACGCGATGCTCAAGCTTCGCGCCAAGACGAGCGCCGAGCTGATCCGCATCTTCACCATCCTCGATTTCCAGAGCGAAGGAGGCCAGCCATGAGGCGGCGCGAGCTGATTCTGGGGGCCCTGAGCGCCGCGCTCTGGGGCAGGGCGGGCGCCGCGCCCCCCGGGCAGGATTCGCAGCCTGAATGCGACGTGCTCGTGATCGGCTCGGGCCTTGCCGGCCTTTCCGCAGCCGTTTCGGCGCGGGAAGCGGGCGCCGGGAGCGTCGTCGTTCTTGAGCGCGAGCGGTTCGTCGGCGGGCATTCGGCGCTTGCGAACGGGTACTTTGCCGCCGAGCGCAGGAAAGGGCGCAAGGAGAGCGAATACCGGGCGGCCGTCCAGCAGATGATCGATGACATCAACCAGACAGGAAAGGGCAGAGGGGACCCCGAACTGGTGCGCGTGCTTGCCGAGGAGTCGGGCGAAGCCGTCGAGTGGCTTTCCGGCATGGGAGTCGTCTGGATGGAGCACACATATGAGGCGCTCGGCGGACTGCGGCCCCGCTGCTATCTGTCAAGCTTCGTGCGCGCAGGGTACGACTATGTGAGCGCGGTCAACCTGCGGGCTCGCGAACTCGGCGTCACCATCCGTTTCTCCGCAACCGTGCAGCGCGTCGAGCGCGACGGTAAGGGAGGCTTTCTCGTGCACTACATCACGGGCGTTGAGCCGAAGGTCTTTCACGCACGCAGCGTTGTCATCGCGAGCGGCGGGTTCGGCGACAACCCGCAGATGCGCCGCAGGTACGATCCCCGGCTCGGTCTTGAATTCACCTCCACCGCCAATCCCTATGGCGAATCCCACAATACGGCGCTCGGCGACGGCATCCGCATTGGCGAAAGCCTCGGAGCCGCCACGGTGGACATGGATCAGATCCTGTCGATTCCGTATTCGGGAGGGCGGCTTACGAACTACGTCGGCGCCGACATCTACGTGAACGCGCAGGGCGAGCGCTTTGTCAACGAGGCCGCTCCCATGGAGGAGATTTCCAAGGCGCTCTGGGCGCTCCCCGAAAGATCGTTCTGGGTGATCACCGACTCGCAGTCGGCAAAAGGCGCGACGCGGGATGTGAAGCTCATCAAGGGCATCGTGAAGACCGCCGACACCATTGAGCAGGCCGCCCAAGGGATGGGGATCAAGCCCCAGGTGCTCAAGGCGACGATGAAGCGCTACAACGAGGCGGCCGATCGCGGAGAGGATCCGGATTTCGGCCGGAAAACGTTCACGCAACGCATTGACAAACCGCCCTTTTACTACGGCAGGGAGCGGCCGTTCGTGCACTTTTGCAACGGCGGATTGCGCATCGATGCGAAGGGTGAGCTGCTCGACGCGCAGGGCGCCGTGATCCCGGGGGTCTTTGCCGCAGGCGAAGTGACGGGCGGCGTGCACGGACACGGCAGGCTTGGCGGCGCGTCGCTTTCGGACTGCGTGGTCTTCGGCCGCAGAGCCGGGCGCAGCGCCTGGGAGTACGCAAGAGCCGGCCGCTAGAGGCCGTAGCGCGCACGTTCGTCGGCAACACTTGTCTGCGGCCCGTGCCCGGGCAGCAGGACCGTGTTTGCGGGCAGCGTGAGAATGCGCTCGAGGATGCTCGAGCGGATGGCCTCGAAGTCGCCGCCCGGATATTCGTAGTTTCCGATGCTCCCGAGAAAGATCGTGTCTCCGACAAAAGCCGCGGGCTCGTTCTGCACGACGAATGTCATGGAGTCCGTCGTATGTCCCGGCGTGCAGAGCGCCTTGAGCCTGAAATCCGGGTTGGCGCCGAGCACGATTTCCTCTCCCTCGCAAATGGCTTCGGTGTTGTGGACGACGATTGGCCGCTCGCTATACGCGGAGAGGTTCATTTCCGGGTGCTCGAGATACCGGGCGGCATCGCAGTGCGCGCGCACGGGCGCGCCGAGTGCTGTGCGCAGTTCGTCCACGGCGCCGATGTGGTCGAAATGCCCGTGCGTGAGCAGAATCGCTTCGATCGTCCAGCCCTTCGTGCCGATGATGCGAAGGAGCCGTTGCGCTTGTGCGCCGGGGTCAATCACGAATCCGTGCAGCGTCTCGGGATCAAGAAAGAAGTAGCAGTTCTCCTGGAACTGCCCGGTGACGGGAACCTTGACGATCATGGGACTAACCGAGCGCGCAGGAATCGGGGCCGCAGGTCATGCCCTTGGCTGTTTGCCGCTGAGACGCTTGCTCAAGGGCCTTCTCAATCACCTTTTTCATGTCCTCGACCGAAAGCGCTCCCGGGATTCCGTAGCGGCCGACGATGAAGAAGGGGACCGCATGGACGTTGTTAAGAGCGGCCTCTTGCTCG
>DNLN01000053.1 GCA_003488465.1 Sutterella sp.
CGAAAAGCCCGGTTTTCCCCGCACGATCGACGATCTGAAAAACCACACGGGACTGCTGCTGCGCCAGGGCATGCACCGGATGACGGGATTTCTGTTCGACGAGGCCGGCAACATGTCGCCGATGCTCAAATGGAAGCAGATCTTCATGACGGACGCCCAGCTCACGCTCAATCACATGATGATGGACGACATGGGCATCGTGATCGACTGCGTGCCGCAGCACCTCATCGAGCAGATCAAGAATGATGAGGTGATTCCGGTTCTGCCGGGCTGGCGGCGCAAGCCCCAGGAACTGTGCATCGTCACGCGCAGGGACCGCGAGGCGATGTCCGAGCCTCTGCATGAATTCGCGCTCTGGTGGCGAGGCTACGAAAAGACCGCGGCGCTCGCGCGCACAAAGCAGGCCGAGGCCATCCTTGCCGAAGCGCTCGAGCGTCACAGGAACGATTGAGTCAGGCTGCGGCTGCCTCGCGCCAACTCACCCGAAACCGGTCAGCTACTGGATCAGGTTGCCCGGGTCCATGCAAGTAGATGTCTCTGTTGATCAGCATCGATGTGCTCACTGAATTTTTTTGCCTAAAAGGGTAAATTTTTTCACCGGCCAAGACGTTCCTATTCCTTTGCAATACGATGCGGCCGCTGACTGAGCCGTGCAGGCCTCACGGCCCTCAGCCCTTCCGCCCAGGCCTGCCGATCCCGCACAATTATTCTGAAAGCCTCCAAAACACCGTAGAATCAGCAATCCTTTTTCATACTTCCTCATAAAGCCATGGAGAATTTCCAGCACATCTTTACCGACCCGAACCTCACGACGCTCTTTCAGCTCGTCGTTGCCTGCGTCCTGGGCGGCGCCCTGGGCCTTGAGCGCTCGATCCGGCACAAGCCGGTGGGATTCAAAACCTGCCTCATCATGGCGCTCAGCACGTGCCTGCTCACCATCGTTTCCATTAAGAGCGCCGAGCTCTACTCCACGATGACCGGGCACATCAGTTCCGATCCCATGCGCCTTGCCGCCCAGATCGTGAGCGGCATCGGGTTCCTCGGCACCGGCGTCATCATGCACCGCAGCAACGACATGGTCTCGGGCATCACGACGGCCGCCATGATCTGGACGGCCTCGGGCATCGGCATCGCGGTGGGCGCTGGCTTTTACATCGACGCCGCGATCATCACGGCGCTCATCCTCGTGGTCCTGCGGTTCAGCTCCGCCTTTGTCGGACTCTTCCAGAAAAACAGAAAGCTCATCAACATTGCGGTGCGCCTAGAGATCGACAAGGCTGAAGACATCGACGCGGTGCTCGAATGCCTCAAGGCGCAGGGCTGCGCGATCGAGACGATCGACTTCAAGGACGGCGCGCCCGGCAAGCCGGTTGCGGTCACCCTCGTCGGAAATCTTGTCGAGAAAAGTACGGAACTGCACGTCTACGACACGCTCAAGGCGCTCGACTGCGTGCACAGCGCCGACGTCAAGTACACGATCTCGGACTGACGCCGGCGGATGCGAGTGGAGGCCGTCAGAACTGGCCCTTCATTGCGGCGCGCTTGACATTGAAGCGGAAGGAATACAGTCCGCCCGGGTGGTGCGAGACCGAGATCGTGAGCGGCGTTGACGAGTCCGCCATGTAGTGGCGCACGACCCTGAGCGCGGGCTCATCAGGGCTCATTCTGAGCCGCTCGGCAATCTCACCGGGGGCGCGCACTGCCGTGATGGTCTGCCGCACCTCCGAGCACTGCACGCCGCGTAGCTTCTCGACGCAGGACACGGCAAGTTCTCCGGGACGGCGCCTGATGCGCTCGACCGCCTCCTGGTCCTCGGGCCACAGATACACATTGGTGGCGACCACCGGGTGCTCCCGGTCCGCCGTATCCACGCGCACGTTCTCAAGCCGCAGCATCATCGTGCCGACAGGCAGGCCGAGAAGATCGGCCTCCTCCTCGCCCAGGCTCACGAGCGAAGAGTTGAGCACGAAGCGCTCGTACTGATTGCCGTACTCGTCGATTCCGCGCAGGCTCGTGATCTCATGGAGAAAACCCACGGAATTCCCATGCGAGAGAACGCGGGTGCCAACGTGCTTCTTGCGCTCGACAAGGCCGGACTTGACAAGTTCGGCAAGGGCGCGCCGCATCGTGTCGCGGCTCACGTCGAACTCCTTGGCAAGCTCGATCTCGCCGGGCAGCACCGTCCCGACGCTCCACTTGCCCGAGGCGATCCGCGCAGCAATGCGCTTAGCGACTTTTTCCCAAAGCAGCTTCTGTCTCATAAGGTTTCTCCAAACCGAAGAACTGGTTCGACCTGCAGCCAGCATCCTAGCGAAAAAGCCGCCGCGGGATTTCTCCTTTGGCGGCTCAACCTAGGGATTAGGACTGCTCACTGATTAGTACAGACCGATGAGCTTCCACCACATCATGCCGACGATGAAGACGATGGCGACATTCAGGGTGACGATCATGAAGTTGAGCTTGTAAAAGCGCGGACGCGGGAAGTAACCCTGGCCGAAGTAGATCGGGCCCGGGCCGCCGGCGTACTCGGTGATGGCCCACATGAAGTTCGTGAAGATGGCAAAGCAGATCGCAACCATCATCGGGGGAGCACCGGCACCGATGGCGACCGTCGCGAACGGCACGTACAGGGCAGCGACGTGGCCGGAGGCGGTGGCGAACACATAGTGCAGATAGATGTAGCCGAGGCCAAGGATGATGAAGGCCATCATCCAGTCATAGCCGGTGAGCATGGAGGCGAACGAAGCGCCCATCCACTTCACGAAGCCGAGCTTGGTGAGACCGCCGGCGAGCGAGATGATCGCGCCGAACCACACAACCGTATCCCAAGCGGCCTTGTCACCCAGAACGTCCTTCCAGGCAACGGCGCCGGTGACGAACAGGAAGGCAGCCAGAGCAACGCCGATCGCGTTGGCATTCAGGCCCGTCCACATCGTGGTGCCCCAGCCGACGAGCGCGAGCACGAAGCCGACGGCAACCCACTTCTCCTGCGTGGACATCGGGCCCATGGCGGCGAGTTCGTCGTGACCCATCTTGCGGGCTTCAGGCGTCTTCTTGATCTCGGGATCAAGCACCTTGTAAGTGACGAGCGGCAGCAGCACGAAGCAGAGCATGGCCGGCACAACTGCGGCGAACAGCCAGCCGCCCCAGCTCATCTCGATGTGCAGCATGTCCTTGGCGAGCGTGGCGCACAGGGGGTTGGCGGCCATGCCGGTCATGAACATGGAACCGGTGATCGGGGTGAAGTGGAAGCAGGTGAGGTTCAGGAACTCGCCGATTTTCTTCTGCGAGGGGCCGGGCTCGCTGCCGAACACCGTGCTGATCGACTTGGCAACCGGCAGAATGATGCCGCCCGAGCGAGCCGTCACGCTCGGCATGGCAGGCGCCATCAGCAGGTCGGCGATGCCGAGGGAATAGGCGATGCCGAGCGAGGAGCTGCCGAACCAGGAGAGCATCTTGTAGGCGATGCGGCGGCCGAGGCCCGACTTCACGAAGCCGAGCGAGAGCACGTAGGCCGAGAAGATCATCCACACCACGCCGGACGCGAAGCCCGACAGAGCCTGGCCGAAGGTCAGGGTCTTGGTGAAGATGGCAACAGCGAGCGCCACGAACATCAGCGCGCCGGAGGGGATGGGATTGGTCAGGATGCCTGCGATGGTGCCGGCGAAGATGGCGAGCATGTGCCAGGCCTTGACGGGCAGACCTTCGGGAGCCGGGCAGAGCCACATGCCGGCAACGATGGCGATCGGGATCAGCCACGCAATAAGTTTCTTTTGGTTCATGGAGTTTCTCCAATGGGCGGTTTTGCTTGAGGGAGGACTGCCGCAATCCGGCGCCCTCCCCTTGTTTTTAGAGGCAAGTCAACCGATTACTTGGACCACTTGGCGACAACGCGGTCGACGAACTCGGGGGCGAGGCCGACGTAGCTGTGCGGATCGAGCATCTTGTCGACTTCGGCTTCCGTGAAGGCTTCCTGCACGGCCGGGGTGCGCATCAGCACTTCCTTGAGCGGGATTTCCTTCTCGTAGGCTTCCATGCAGCCCTTGTACACGATCTCGTGAGCGGTGAGGCGGCCGAGCTTGGCGGCAAGGTGCATCATCACGCACTCGCTCATCATGAGACCCTTCTGGGCATTGAGGTTGCGCTCCATGTGCTTCGGATAGACGATCAGGTTCTTGAGGATGTTCTTGGACTTTTCAAGAGCACCGGCCATCAGCAGGCACTGGCGGGGAATGGCTTCCCACTCGGTGATGAAGCAGCCCCAGTCGCGCTCGTTCTCGCTGATCATCGTCTCAACGATGGCCGGAGCGCAGCTGCGCACGCTGCGCAGCAGGGCGAGCACGTTCTCCAGAACGGCCGGATTGCGCTTGTGCGGCATCGTGGAGGAACCGACCTTGCCCATGAAGAAGGGCTCCTCGAGCTCGAGGATTTCGGTGTGCTGCAGAGAGAAGATCTCGTGAATGATGCGGCCGAGCGAGCCGGCGCACAGCGCCAGGGTCTGGGAGAACTCAGCCTGGTTGTCGCGGGCAACGTGCCAGGCGATCGTCGGAACAGACAGACCGAGGATCTTGAACATGCGGCGCTGGGTTTCCAGGCCATGCTCGGGCTGGCTGGCGAGCGTGCCGACGGCACCGGCCATTTCGCCGACGAACACGCGATCGTAGATCCCTTCGAGGCGCTCGATGTCGCGGCCGAGTTCGTCAGCCCACACGGCGGCCTTGTAGCCGAACGTAATGGGAATGGCGTGCACGACGTGCGTGCGGCCGGCCATGCAGGTGTCGCGGTACTTCTTGGCAAGATCCAGGCAGTACTGCTGGCACAGCTTCATGTCGCGCAGGATGATGTTGTAGGCGTCGCGCTGAAGCAGAACGATGCCCGTGTCGACGATGTCCTGGCTGGTGGCGCCCCAGTGCACGAACTCGCCGGCGTTGTCCGGAAGAACGGCCTTGAAGGCCTTGAGCAGCGGAACGATCGTGATCGAGCTCTTGTAGTACTCGCCGATCATCGGGATGTCAAGGAGTTCAGCCTTGGCGTACTTGTTGATGATGTCGGCCTTTTCCTGGGGGATGACGCCGAGCTCGGCCTGGGCGGCGGCAAGGGCGGCTTCGGTGTCAAGCCACTTCTGGGCCCAGTTGCGGTCGGAGAAAACTTCGCGCATCTCATCGGTCGAGAACAGGGAACCGAAGATCTGGGAATCAATCACGGTAGAGGTCATTTGCATGCTCCTTGGTTGCAATGCGGTTAACAGATGGGCGCATTATGTCTGCTTGATTCCCACAAGATTCCCGTGTCCCGTAATATGTCTTATCCATGGTCAATAACACCTTGTCAACCAACTTTTTTATCATTTTATTTCAGTATGTTGTATTATGTATGCATGCATTTACTTTTATTATGTATGATACTTATTCTTAACCATTTGTTTTTATTTAATTAATTAGTCATATCCAAAGTGAAATCCAAGAATAAAGACGATGTTAATGGGATCGGCCGGCCGCCCCGTCCCTGTCTGCACGCCCGCTTCTTGTTCTGGCGCATCGAGTCTGCCGATGCTCTGCGGTTGCCTGCGAGACGAAATCCACGGCTTTTCTCCTAGAGTCAAATACCTATCTCACTGTAATAACTCAAGTTTTCTTCTGTTGTAATTCGTAATCAACCCAAAAACATTTATCCTTGGCGGCAGCCAACTTTTTTTCCACCGAAGATTTGAAGGGAGAACCGCATGATCACCAAGAGAAATTTCCTTGCCGCCTGCGCGGCCTCGGCCGCACTCGGCGCCCTAGGACTGCCGGCCAGGGCCGCGGGCTATCCCGACCGCGAACTCAAGCTCGTCATTCCGTTCGC
>DNLN01000112.1:0-4741 GCA_003488465.1 Sutterella sp.
AGGCGTTCAGCAGGCTCCCCTCAAAGGGCGCGGAGAGCCGGTTGGACAGCACGATCTGGAAGATGTCGCCCTCGCGGATGTATTCCTTCGCACGGCGCACCATCGAGCAATACTGCTCCTTGTCAAAAAGGGGCGTGACGGGCGCAAGCAGCCGCCCTGCGGGCTCGCGCTTCTTCTGCCCCGTGCGCAAAAGGGTAGCGAGAGCTCGCAACTCCTCGACGGCCCGCTCGTACCCAGCGTCCCCGTCTGCGAGGCGCATATTGGCGATGAGCACGATCTTCTGGCGGATGTTGTCAAAGGCGATGACCTTGTCAAAGAGCATCAGATCGACGTCCTTGAACGCCTCGGTGTCCCTGGCAGGGCACCTGACTGAGGGCTCGCTGTACGCAAGAAAGTCGTAGGAGAAATAGCCGACCAGGCCGCCGGTGAATGGCGGCAGACCGTCAAGCCGCGGACTGCGGTACTCGGACAGAATGCTCCGCAGATAGGCGGCCGGATCGTCGGTTCGGAACTCCTTCCCGGCTATCTTCATGTATCCGTCAACGCAGGTCACCTCGAGCCGGGGCTCAAGGCCGAGAAACGTGTACCGCCCCCATTTCTCGTTGGCCACTGCAGACTCGAGCATGAAGCAATGCGTCGACGCATTCTTGAGAATCCGCATCGCCTCGATCGGCGTGCAGATGTCCGAAAGGATTTCCGTGCTCACGGGCAGAACGTCATAGCAGCCCGCCCGGGCATAGCGCTGCACTTCGTTGCGTGCAGGAGAAAATTTCATGGCGGCACCTATTAAAAAAGCTCCTTGGCCATCTGCCAGGAGCCTGAAAACATTAACCCTGACAGAAACTTCATCTCTGCCAAGGACGAACAGCGCACATGCACTGCCCGCGGTGCCACCTTGATTCACAGGAACGACCCTGTGCACTTAGCGGGATACCATCATATCCCCGGCAACTCACGCATGCCCACGCGTCGCAGAATACTCTGGATCAACCATTTGACTGCGCCCTCAGCGGCCCATTATGACAGCGCGTCTCCCGCCTGATTCTCAGCATCGCAGGCTCTCTGTAGGGGCGTCATCTGCCTTTACTTCCGCTTCCCAGGTTTGTAAAGCGATTTGCATCGTAGCATTAAGAATTCAGCCCTGTCAAATCGCATTACAAAAAAGCCATTTCATTATTTTTATATTCAAAATCAATGTATTATTGATTTTTCTATAATATTTCTCCTACGGTGTTTCCCGTAGAATCAGAGCGATTTTCCGTCCGGTTTTCTGCATGTTTCCTGGCCGCAGATGCTCAAAGGCCCGTCCGATACCGGGCGGGCCATCGAATCGCCTTGAAGCGAAGCGGTCAGGCGGGCGCGCAAACGTCCTTGATGACAGCAACCGCCTTTTCAAGGAGCTCCATCGGGATGTTGAGCGCAGGCAGCAGCCGGACCTTGTCCTTGGCCGTAAGGCACAGCACGCCCCTGTCCATGCAGGCGCGAACGACCTCGCCCGCGGGCTTCACTGTCTTCACGCCGAGCATCAGTCCCATGCCGGCGACGGACTGCACGCCGGGAGCTCCCTCGAGGGACTTTCGGATGAACTCGCCCTTTGCGCGCACGCTTTCAAGGAGCGCATCATCGATGCGCGAGAGGATGCTGAGCGCTCCTGCGCAGCACACGGGATTGCCGCCGAAGGTCGAGCCGTGATCGCCGAACCCGAGCACGTTCTGCACGCGCTCGCCAAGCAGCGTTGCGCCGAGCGGCAGACCGCCTCCGAGTCCCTTTGCCGTGGAGACGACATCGGGCTGCAGGCCGAAGTTCATGTATCCGTAGAGTCTGCCGGTGCGGCCGTTTCCCGTCTGCACCTCATCGACCATGAGAAGCGCGTTGTTTTCGCGCACGAGTGCTTCAAGCGCCCTGGCGTAGCCCGCCTCAAGCGGCAGCACGCCGCCCTCGCCCTGGATGCACTCGATCAGAACGCCCGCAACCTTGTGTTCGGCAAAGATGCGCCTGAGCTCCTCGATGTCGCCGGCCGTCGTGTGCACGAACCCAGGAGTGAGCGGCTGGAAGAGTTCGTGATAGTGCTCCTGCCCGGTCGCGGCAAGCGTCGTAAGGGTGCGTCCGTGGAAGCTGTTCTTCAGCGTCACGATCGTGCTGTACTCGGGGCCCTTGACCTCGCAGGCCCACTTGCGCGCCACCTTGATCGCGCATTCGTTCGCCTCGGCGCCCGAGTTGCTGAAGAACACCTTGCGCATGCCGGTGCGGCGGCAGAGCTGCTCGGCAAGCCGTGCACAGGGCTCGGTGTAGTACAGGTTCGACATGTGCTGCACGCGGGAGATCTGCTCGGTGACCGCCTTCTGCCAGAGCTCGTCGGCAACGCCGAAGCTGTTGACGGCAATGCCCGTGCCAAGGTCGATGTACTCCTTGCCGTTTTCGTCCCGCACAAGAGAGCCCTTGCCCGAAACCACCGTCACGGGAAACCGGCTGTAGGTGCCGGCGACAAATTCCCTGTCAATCTGCTGAATGCACATGAATCATTTCCCTCCGCGCTGGCTCACCATCGTGCCCGCGCCTTCGTTCGTCAACAGTTCCATCAGGATCGAATGCGGAATGCGCCCATCGAGAATCGTCACCTTGCGCACGCCGTCCCGGATCGCCTTGATGCAGCACTCGACCTTCGGGATCATGCCCCCAGAGATCACACCCTCGTGAAAGAGCTTGGAAGCTTCGCTCACGGAGATCTCTGGAATCAGAGTTGAAGGATCCTTCGGATCGCGCAGAATGCCTGCGATGTCGGTCATCATGAGCAGCCGCTCGGCTCTCAGAGCGCCCGCAAGGCTCGCCGCCGCGGTGTCGCCGTTGATGTTGAACGTCTCGCCGTTCAGACCGCATGCGACGGTCGAGACCACGGGGATGTAGCCGCGCTCAAGCAGATCCATCACGATTGCGGGCCGCACGCGCGTGACCTCGCCCACATACCCCAGGCGAGGATCCTTGCACTTGGCCTCGATCAGGCCGTCATCGATGCCGCTCAGTCCGATCGCACGGCCGCCCTTGGCGCCGAGCAAACCGACGAGCGTCTTGTTGATCTTGCCGGCAAGGATCATCTGGACGATGTCCACCGTCTCCTTGTCCGTGACGCGCAGCCCGTCGACGAACTCGGCCTTCTTGCCGAGCCTGGCCATCATGTCGCTGATCTCAGGTCCGCCGCCGTGCACAAGCACGACCTTTACGCCGATCAGGCGCAGCAGGACGATGTCCTCCATCACCTGCTGCTTGAGCGTTTCGTTGATCATGGCGTTGCCGCCGTACTTCACGACGACGACCCGGCCCGAGTAGCGGCGGATGTGCGGCAGAGCCTCAACGAGGATCTGCGCGCGCTCGCTGTTGCTGAAGTTGCCAATCATGTCCGATAGTCTCCATTGATCTTGACGTAGTCGTAGGTGAGGTCGCACCCCCAGGCCGTGGCGCCCGCCGAGCCGCTGTTGAGCGAGACGAGAATGTCGATGTCGTGCTCGAGCAGGATCTTCTTTGCGACCTCCTCGGAGAATGGAACCCCCGCGCCGTTCCTGCAAACCTCGATGCGGCCTGCGGGACTGCGGAACGCAACGTCGATCCGGTCGACATCAAGGGCTGCGCCGCTGTAGCCGATGGCGCAAAGCACGCGTCCCCAGTTGGCGTCGGCGCCGAACATTGCGGCCTTGATCAGACTCGAGGTGATCACGCTCTTGGCGACGATCTTTGCGCTCGTCTCATCGGGCGCTCCGTCAACGATGCACTCAAGAAGCTTTGTGGCGCCTTCGCCGTCGCCCGCGATCATCCGGCTGAGAGCGACGTTCACCGTGTTGAGCGCCTTCATGAAGACCGCAAAATCCTCGCCCTCGGACTCGATCGTCGGGTTGCCGGCCAGTCCGTTTGCAAGCACCGCGACGGTGTCGTTCGTGGACGTGTCGCCGTCAACGCTCAGCATGTTGAACGTGTTCGCCACGTCGTGCGAGAGCGCCTTCTGGAGCATGGCCGGCGTGATCGCCACATCGGTCGTGATGAACACGAGCATGGTAGCCATGTTCGGGTGAATCATGCCGCTGCCCTTGGCAATGCCGCCGATGCGGCAGGTTCTGCCGGCGATCTCAAACTCAAAGGCGATCTCCTTCTTGACCGTGTCGGTGGTCATGATGCCCTGGGCGGCCGCGTCGCTCCCCTCCGGGGAAAGCGCCTTGACAAGCTCGGGGATGCCCCGGGCGATCGGCGTAATGTCAAGCGGCTGGCCGATGACGCCCGTCGATGAGACGAACACGTCCTGCGGGCTGATGCCTAGCGCCTTGGCGGTGAGGTCGGCCATCTCACGGGCGATCTCGACGCCGTTGGCGTTGCACGTGTTGGCGTTGCCGCTGTTGCAGATCACGGCCTGGGCGATGCCGTTGGCAAGATGCTCGCGATCGAGCAGAATCGGCGCACCCTTCACAAGGTTGGTCGTGTACACGGCGGCGGCTGCAGCGGGCACCGAGCTCAGAATGAGCGCGAGGTCCTTCTTCGTGCGGTTGCGACGGATGCCGCAATGCACGCCGGAAGCCGTGAAACCCTTTGCGGCGCAGACGCCGCCTTCAATTCTCTTCAACATGTCAATTCCAATTCCTTAAACGCTCAGGCCAAGCGTCTCGTCAAGCCCGAGCACAATGTTCATGTTCTGGATCGCCGCGCCCGAGGCGCCCTTGCCCAGGTTGTCGAAGAGGGCCGTCACGGAGGTGCGCTCGTC
>DNLN01000112.1:4751-4922 GCA_003488465.1 Sutterella sp.
GCCCTTGCCCAGATTGTCAAAGCGGCTCACAAGGAGGATGCGCTCGTCATTTCCCATGACGCAGACCTGCATGTCGTCTCTGCCCGCAAAGGCGCCTGCCGAGAGAAATCCATCCTCGTCGGCACGGTCCGCGTAGCGCACAAGGCGGCCCTGCGCGTAGTAGCTCCGCAG
>DNLN01000073.1:0-192 GCA_003488465.1 Sutterella sp.
CTGCGAGGGCTACATGGACGTCATCCAGCTCTCCCAGGCGGGGTTCACGGAAGCCGTTGCCGCTCTTGGAACGGCCATCACGAGCGACCATGTGAGAAAGCTCCTCAAGATGGTCGACAAGGTGTACTTCAGTTTTGACGGCGATTCAGCCGGCCAGCACGCTCTGCGCCGGGCGATGGAGGCAGCGCTGCC
>DNLN01000073.1:246-580 GCA_003488465.1 Sutterella sp.
GTAGTCCGCGACGGGCAGGAGGTGCGCTTTGTCGTGCTCCCCGAAGAGCATGATCCGGACAGCCTCATCAAGGAGCAGGGGGCGCACGCCTTTGAGGCCGAGCTTGAAAAGAGCCTCACACTCTCGGAATTCTTCGTGCACTCGCTCACGGCCGACAAGAATCTTGGAACTGCCGAGGGGCGCACGCAGTTCCTTGCCGAGGCCAAGCCCCTTGTTGTCGCGATGCGCGAGGCGCCGCTGCTGCGAACACAGCTGCTCGGCGTGCTCGGCAGGTGGGCTCAGATGACGCCGGACGAACTGGCCCGTGCCTTCGGGATCGTCCAGCCCACGGCTG
>DNLN01000073.1:626-3940 GCA_003488465.1 Sutterella sp.
CCACGGCTGTTTCGCATGCGCTCGAACCGGGCGCGGAACGGCCCGGCTGGAAGCGGGACTGGTCCCGGGCAAGACGGGACGCACCGGCTCGGATCGTGCCGGCGGGCAGGAGCGCGGACAAACTTGAGCGGATTCTGCAGTACTTCATCACGCACCCGGCGATTGCGCTCGAATACAACTCCATGGTCGAAGAGGAGATCGTCGAGCGCGCCGAGCGGGGCGACTCGGTCTGCGAGCAGATCGTCGAGGTCTGGAGAGTGCTGACCGGCATGACGCTCGAGCACGCGCCTTCCACGGCGTCTCTTCTTCTTGCTCTTCGCCGCAGCAGCCATGCGTCCCATTACGAGGCTCTTGCCGCCCGAGAATTCGAGGTTGAGGCTTCCGATGAGGTCGTGCGGGCCGAGTTCGAAATGATCCGCGGAAGCCTGGAACTTGAGACCGTAAAGGGCGAACTGCAGCGTCTCATGGCCGATCCGAACCCGAATCTGGAGCAGGTCGGCAGACTCACGATGCGCGAACGCAAGATCCGCGAGGACATCGAGCAGACCAAGCGGCGGCAAAGCATGCTGCAGCAGTATTGAGCAATTCCAATGACGGCTCCGTTCTTCTCAGCCGCCCCCATGGAGGGCCTTACAGGCTTTGTCTGGCGCAGGGTGCACAGCCAGCTCTTCGGCAAGGCGGACGCCTATTACACGCCCTTCATCACACCGACCGTTGAGCCGCGCTTTACCGAGCGGCAGATGCGAGAGCTCGCGCCCGAGGTGAACGCTGGCAGGCGGGTGATCCCGCAGTTGCTCACGCGCCGGGCTCAGGACTTCATCTGGGCCGCGCATGCCCTGCGGGACATGGGGTACGGGGAAGTGAATCTCAATCTCGGATGCCCGGCCGGAACCGTGGTCGCCAAAGGCAAGGGTTCTGGTTTCCTGCGCTCGCCGGCCGAACTGGCCGAATTCCTCCGAACGGTTTTTGACGCCGTTCATGGCATCGACATTTCCGTCAAGACACGCATCGGCTGGTGCGATGAAGCCGAGTTCGGGCCTCTAGCAGACTTGTATGCGCATTTTCCGATCCGCCGGCTCATCGTTCACCCCCGCCTGAAGACCGACCAGTACAAGGGGGACGCAAGGCGCCACGTGCTTGACCGCCATTACCGCGCGTTTCCCTTTGCGGTCGGCTACAGCGGCGACATTGTGACGGTTGAGGACATTGGCGAGGTTCAAGGGCGCTACCCGGGGCTCGCCGAGATCATGATCGGTCGCGCCCTGATGGCTGATCCCGCGCTTATCCGCAAGGCTTCTGGCGGGCTCCCGGCAACGCGCGAAGAGGTGTTCGGCTTTGCTGAAACGCTTTTTGAGGCCTATGCGGACGCCTTCGGCAGTCGCAAGAACGCCCTCATGCGGATGAAGGAATACTGGTTTTTCCTGCTCAATCTGTTCGAGGAGACGGGGCCTTTTGAGAAAGCGCTTTACAAGGCAAGACAGGAGGATGACTTCATGGCCGCGCTTGAGCGCGTCCGCAGGGAGTGTCCTTTGCGTGAGAGCGCCCGCTACGGCTGGCGCAAGGCCCTGAACTGAGGCCGCAAAAAAGGGCCCTGTTTGCAGCAGAGCCCTTCAATGTGCGCAAAGCGAGTTCCTAGGCCAGGGCCTTTTCCACGAATTCCTTGAAGGGAGCAATGCTCTTGGGCTCGATCAGCGTGTCGACAACTTTGCCGGATTTGATGAGCAGCAATGTGGGAATGTGGCGAACCGCAAAGCGCTCCTTCACGGCCGGGCTCTGTTCCATGTCGCAGGTGCAGAACTTCAGGCTCTGGCTGTACTGCGTGGCAAACTGCATGAACAGCGGCATGATGCGCTTGCAGTCGACGCACCAGGAGGCGCCGATCGCGAGCAGCACGGGCCGGTCGGCCTGTTCGACTTCGGTGGCGTAGTTTTCATCGGTAATCATGGTTGCGGGCATGTTATCCATGGCTTTTATCCTCTTGAGTTACAGGTGTATAGATTTGAGTACTGCGGGCTCAGTCTAACTGAAAATTTGAGCGGTAGACTGCGAGCAATCGATCTCCAAGGTGGACATGATGGCGATGGAAATTGAACGGCTGGATCATTTGGTTCTCACGGTTGCCGATATCGGCGAATCAGTGCGCTTTTATACCGAGGTGCTCGGCATGCGGGAGGTGACGTTTGGCGCGGGCCGCAAGGCGCTTGTGTTCGGGCAGCAGAAGATCAACCTGCATCAGGCGGGCAGGGAGATCGCTCCTTATGCCAGGCGACCGACCAGGGGCTCTGCCGATCTGTGCTTCATCACCCGTACGCCTATCGAGCGCGTTATCGAGACGCTGCAGGCCAAGGGGGTCGACTGCTCGCCGGAGCCTCTTGCCAGAACGGGCGCCCGATGCGCTCTTCGCTCTGTGTATCTTCGGGACCCCGACGGCAATCTCATTGAGATTTCTAACGAAACGCGCGCGAACTGAAGGTCTTTGCAGACTTGGCCAGTGCCTCAGAATCCGGGCTGTGTGCGGCTATAATTAAACGCTTTTTGGCCGTTTGGCTTTCTTGTTTTTATTGGTAAATTTGGGTTTGACCGTTGTTTTCAGTCACTAAAAAGCCTGCCATCGCCGATGAGTGGCGTCAGAGCAGCAAGAATCAGGAGCGCCTGGAGGCTCAGAAGGAAAGGAAGGAGCGTCAGGCTGCTCGAGAGGGCGCCATTGAGCAGGTGCGCTCGATTGCGCGCGGAACCATCGTAGATGCGATCGCGGTGCTCGCCGCTGTCGTGCTGTGTTTTTCCGCTCTGGCACTCGGATCCTATTCAGCTGCGGATCCCGGATTCTCCTCAACCGGAACGCAGGCGGCGCGCAACATGTGCGGCCTTGTAGGTGCCTGGATCGCAGACTTCGGCTATTGGGTGTTCGGTCTGTCGGCCTGGTGGATTGTCATCGGCTTTTTTGCCATTCTCGTGCTCTGCATTCAGGGGCGCGTGAAATGGAAGCTGGGAGAGCCCTTTGAACTGAGACTCGCCTCGGCGGTGTTCGGCCTGCTGGTTCTCGTGTTTGCGTCAGTGGGGCTTGAGACGATTCAGTTCGCCTATCTGTCGCGGGATCTGCCGCTCGGCCCCGGAGGGCTTCTCGGCAGGCTGGTTGCTGACAGATCCGTTCCGTATTTTGGCATCTGGGGCGCAACGCTGATCTTTACCGTTGCGGGCGCCATCGGCCTGTCCTTCGTGTTCCGATTCTCCTGGATTGATTTGTGCGAGGCGCTCGGAGAGACGATTGAAAATTGTGCGCGATTCCTGGGACGCCTTGCCGCGAGCATCACAGA
>DNLN01000127.1 GCA_003488465.1 Sutterella sp.
GGCAAGCGCCTGCACCTCGCGCATGGCGCCGATCATCCGGTCGCGCACGGGGCCCGGCTTCTGGACGGTTGAGAAGTCGCCGCGCGCCACCATCACCGTCTGGTTGACGCCGACATTGAGCATCCACTTGGCCCACATGCGGCGCATGATGTCCTGCTCGTGCACGAAGGGGAGCTTCACGCGGGTGAAGAATTCCTCAAGCGCGAGAAGGGCGGGTTTGTTCTGCTCGCGCCCGGCGGGCAAGCCAAGGCAAAGTTCGCCGATGTGCGAGTAGACGAGCGTCGTGCCGCGCTTCAAGGCGTCCATGCCCTGGGCGACGGACCAGACGACGCGCCCCTTGCCGAGGCCCTTCTCGATCATCTCCTCGCTCACGATGCCGTTCAGAACCGAGACGATGACGGTCTCGGGGCCGGTGACGGGACGGGCAAGCTTGATGGCCTCATCAAGCTGCGTGCACTTCACGGCGAACAGCACGAGATCGGCCGTATCCCGGTAGGAGGCGGGCGTTTCGTAGCGGAAGGGACACGTTCTGCCGTTGGAGATCACGTGCTGGCTGCGGTACAGATGGACTCGCTCCGCGTCGGCAAGGAACACCACCTCGCGAAAGCCGATTTCGCGTGCGAGCGCTTCCCCGTACATGATGCCCAGTGCTCCGCGGCCGATGATGACAACCTTCTCGATGCGCATCGGGAACCTCCTTTGTGTCGTGGATCCTGCTACGGCTCAAGCGCCGCGTTCATGAATTTCACGAGATCGCTCATTTCGTTGTTGACGAGCTCGTGGTCCATGTCGTATTCGCGCCAGATGACGGTGTGAACGAGCTGAGAGGCGCACTTGGCGCCGTGCCGCGCAAGGGGCAGCGGCAGAATGCTGTCAAAGGCGCCGTGCGCCATGAAGACGGGCGTTGCGCGGGCCGCCTGGGAGAGGTCGCGCTCAAGGGCGGAGGCCGCCGGCAGATAGCCCGACAGGCAGATGATGCCCGCAAGCGTGCGCGCCTGGCGCAGTCCGCTGTAAAGCGCCATCGCCGCGCCCTGGCTGAATCCTCCGAGGAAGATCCGCTCGGCGGGCGTTCCCGTCGAGATCACTTCATTGATGACCTGGGAGATGCGAAGGTGCATCGCAGCCAGTCCCTTCACGTCTTCGCTCCCGGCGGCCATGTTCTTGGGCACGTTGAACCAGGCGGGCAGGATCTGGCGGTCAACCCAGTCGACGGGAATTTCGGGCGCGTAGGGCAGGATGAACCGGGCGGCCGGGCCACCGAGGTCGTAGAGCTCCTGCGCAAGAGGCGCAAAGTCCTCGGGCGTTGCGCCCATGCCGTGCAGCCAGACGACCGTGCATGCCGCGTCGCCCCCGTTCACGGGATCCTTCACGAGCACGTCAAGGGGATCGATGCGCGTGCCGGGATTGGCGGCGTACAGGGGAACGCCGCGATCCTGGGGCCTTGCGGTGATGACCTTTTCAGCCGGGGCGTTGTCCGAAGCGGGGCGCTCCGGCACCCGGACGATCTGGCTCGGAGCGCTTGCGGCCGGCTCATGAACGGGAGGCCGGAGCGCATCGGCCGAAAACCCCGGCACGGCCGAGCCGGCGTTTCTTTCCGCGATCTGCCGCTCGGCCGCCTTTGCGGCCTGCTCGTACTCGGGCGGCACGGGCCGGGAGACTGGTCTTTTCGCGCTCTTCGGACGGAAGGCCTCGATGATGTCCGGATCGGTTTCGATGTAGGGGCCGCCGATGAGATCGATGCAGTAGGGGATCGAGGCGAAGAGACCGGCTTCGATCACTTCGCCGGACTCGCTCCTCAAGCCCCCCAGGGTCTCGGAAATCGACTTCGGCCGCCCGGGAAGGTTCACGATGAGGGCGCTGTGCTCGGCGCTCTCGCGCAGCACCGCGACCTGACGCGAGAGAATCGCGGTCGGCACGAACCGGAGCGAGATGCGGCGCATCTGCTCGGCAAATCCGGGCATCTCGCGCGTGGCGACGGCAAGCGTCGCCTCGGGCGTCACGTCGCGGCGGGCCGGCCCCGTGCCGCCCGTGGTGAACACGAGGTCGCAGCCGACGTTGTCGACGAGTTCGCGCAGCGTGTCTTCAATCTGGTAGCGCTCATCGGGGATGAGCCGCGTGTGAACCTGCAGCGGCGTGGTGATCGCGTCGCGGCACCAGGCTTCAAGGGCGGGGATGCCTTCATCGCGGTATTCTCCGCGGCTTGCCCGGTCGGAGATCGAAACCAGGCCAAGGATGAGTTCATCGGGGGTGTTGCGGACTGCGCGCATGGCTTATTCATTCTCCTTATTCGTGGATTCGGAAGCCTTCTCAAGGTCAAGAGCCGGGAGCTCGAGTTCATAGAGCGCCTTGTAAAGCAGGCGGGCGCTCTTTGGCGGCTTGCCATCGGCGGCCTCCCTGCGGGCGGCCCGCACAAGCTGGCGGATGCGCTGGATGTCGGCCTGCGGGTGCAGCGAGGCATACCCCGTGAGGGCCTCGTCCCCGGCGAGCATCGCCTCGCGCAGCTTCTCGGCGCGGTGCATCGCGGCCACCGCGGCATGGGACTCGCCCGTCACGCGGTCGATCGCCTCGCGCACGGCATCCCTGTCGAGCCGGCGCATCAGCTTGCCGATCAGCTGGAGCTGGCGGCGCTTGGCGCCGAAGGACTTCATCCGGGCGTAGTCGTTGATCGCGTCCCGGATGTCATCGGGAATGTCAATGCGGGCGAACTGGTCGGCGGGCATCCGGGTGAGCTCTTCGCCAAGCTTTTGCATGGCTTCGCTCTGGCGCTTGAGTTCGGATTTCGAGGGACCGAGGTCGACATCCTCGTCGTCCTCGTCATATTCGGCGCGGGTGTCGTAAAAGGCTTTTCTTGTCATGAATCGTATTGGTTGCGGAAAAAATCGTCGGGTGAGCGCGCAAGCGCGCAGTCTAGAGCGGATTCTAGAGCAACGGGTGGAGGGAAAAACGGCGGCTGCGGGGAGCATTCGGGGCGTCTTGCGCGGCGCAGGACGCCCCCCGAAAAAATGCTGGGGAAACGGGCTGGCTCAAGGCCTCAGGCAAGGCCTAGCGGCTGCGCAGTTCGGCTTCGAACTCGATCAGTTTTCTCGTGCGCATGTCGATATCCTGGCCGCTTGCCCGCAGGCACTCCACGAGGCGGTCAAGGCATCCGTTCCTGAGGGCTGCCGAGTACGCATTGCAAGAGATCCTGACGTAGTTGAGCAGGGCCAGCCGGATATGGTGCTCGATCTGCTTCTTGCCGGGATCCTGAAGGGACGGCGACTCAAGGCTGGAGAGGGTGAGTCCGGTCTTTTCCCGAAGCACTTCAAGCAGGGTGGTTTGCCGGGGACCGACGCCTTCAAGCGCTGCGCGGCCGGCGCTGAGGGCAGCCAGCTTCTTTTTCTCCTGCTCGGCAGCCTTTTTGATTTCCTCGTCCGCCTGTTCGACCGTCTTGTCAGGAACCGGCGTGACCAAACCCAAGGTAAGGAGCTTGACGCATGCCAGGACTGCCTTGAGCTCTTCCATGGCTCTGTCCATCACCTCGAGGCTTTCAGCCGCGGCCGCGGCATTGAGTTCGTTGCGGATGACCTCGAGCTTGTTGCGGTAGAAGCCCTGCTCGGGATCGTCGCTGGTGTAGAGACTTGCCTTGCCGATGATGGCTGCGATGCGCCTTTGCGTGAGGGGCTTGCCGGAAGTGACGGTTCCCTCGTCGCCCGAGACGCCGAAGGAGTCGCGCTTGAGGACGTCCTTGCCAAGAAGCGTCTCAAGATTGTCCATGAACTCCCGGGAGAACGTGACCTTGCCGTTTTTTTCCGAGATGCCGGACAGGCCGAAGGCCTGGCCGAGCGACTTGAGCAGTTCGGTCCGGGTTCTGTTGTTCTCCTCGGCCCTTGCCTCATCTCTGCCGGAGGCGCTGCCGAAAACATGGTACTTCGTGTCGGACTTGAGCTCGCTGCCGTCTTCGCTGATCTGGGCGATGGAGTTTGCGCTGCCGAAATTGAGGTTTTGAAACTTGCTGAGCGCGGAAGGATCGATATCGTTGGGCATGGGAACTCCTTGTGGAACGACGGGCAGCGTCCGCGGCAGGGCGGAGGGCCGATGCGTCAGGATGTCTCCATTGTAGTAGCGAAAAGGCCAGATCAGAAACTCAAGCGCCGACACCGTAATTCGCCGTTCTGGCCAGGCGATGGAAGGCGTTGCTGCAGTTCGGTCAGAACCAGCCCGAACCGGAGACGATGACTTGCGGTTCGTCGGCGTCGTTCAGAACCACCCAGCCGCGGCGCAGGGGCTTTGCGCGGTCAAGATCCCAGTCGGGAATCACCGCCCGAAGGAAACCTTCTTCCCTGTGCAGGGCGGGGCGGTGCGTGTGACCATGGATGACCGAGGTGCAGTTGAAGCGCTCGAGATCGGCGCGCACGGACTCGGCCACCACGTCCATCATTTCCTTGGTTCTAATTTGTTTATCTTTTGATGACTGATTTCGCAGTGATTTTGCATACTCAATGCGTTCTTTTACAGTCATCTTGAGTCCCTTTCTCTGGAACTCCACGCTGTGCATCTCGGCGCGGCCCTTCTGGTAGGCGGCGTCCAGCGTGCACCATTCGTCTCCGTGCGCGAGCAGGATTCTCGTCCCGCGCTCGGTCGTGATGGCGATCGGAGCCTTGATCATGACGGCTCCGCACATGCGTGCGAGATCCTCGCCCATCATGAAGTCGCGGTTGCCCTGCATGAGGTAGAGGCGGTGCCCGCGGCGCGCGTACCGGTCAAGTTCGTTGATGAGGATCCTTGCCGGCCTGGCGGCATCGTCGCCGATCCAGTACTCGAAGAGGTCTCCCAGGATGAAAAGCTCGCGGTAGCGCGAAGCCCGGGTGCGCAGAAACCACAGGAACGCCGCGAGCGTCTTCCAGTTGCGGCCCGAAAGATGCAGATCGGAGATGAAAATTGGCCGCCTGACCGGCGGAATCTCATCGACTCCGGCTAGCGCAGGCGGCTCAAGACGAAGTGGGCCCTGTTCGTACATGGCAGCGCACGGCGGCCTAGGACGCGGCCGGCAGCACCTCGGCCTTTTCGATCACGATGTCGTCAATGGGCACGTCGCCGTAGAAGTTGCGGTTGCCCGTGGGAACGGTGCTGATCGCATCGACCACGTCCTTGCCTTCGACCACTTCGCCGAACACGGCGTAGCCCCAGCCCTGGCCGGAAGGCGCAGTGTGGTTGAGGAACGCATTGTCGGCGACGTTGATGAAGAACTGGCTCGTTGCCGAATGCGGCTCGTTCGTGCGGGCCATGGCGACGGTGTACTTCTTGTTCTTCAGGCCGTTGGTGGCTTCGTTTTCAATCGGTGCGCGGGTTTCCTTCGGAACGAGCCCCGGCTCCATGCCGCCGCCCTGGATCATGAATCCG
>DNLN01000181.1 GCA_003488465.1 Sutterella sp.
GAAGTTGTTGGTTTCAGGCGAGCACCTGCCTTCTGCGGCATGGTTTTGGCTTCGGGGGCTTCCCGGGGCTGGGCCGGAACGCTGCGGCATCTCAGTTTCATCGCGCCTTGGTGCTGGGGCAGGACCTTTGGCAGCCAGGCTCGCCGGTCACGGACGCCGGATGAATTTGGACCAGAAAATGTGAGCGCCTTTGAGATTTTTTCGGCACAATTATGAGTTACCGAAGTAAAAAGGATGGGAGAGCCCGAAATGATGAGAAAAACCCTTTTGGCGATTACGGCGGCGGCAGCCTGCGCGGCATCGGTTTGCGTGAGTACGCCTGCGTTTTCCGCCGGATATTCGCTGGTGACCACGACCGAATCCGGCCGTATTCAGGGCTTTACCAAGTATGTGCTGGGAACCAAGCGCCGCGTCGATGTGTACCTTGGCGTGCCCTATGCTCAGCCGCCCGTCGGAGATTTGCGCTTTGCCGCGCCCAAGCGCCACGCGGACTGGAAGGGCGTGCGCGACGGCTCGATCATGCCGCCCGCGTGCAAGCAGGCTTCCGGCGGCAGCGAGGACTGCCTGTATCTGAACATCTATCGCCCGGCCGGCAAGGTAGTTCCCGACAAGGTTCCGGTGCTGCTCTATGTGCACGGCGGGGCCAACGTGCGTGGCGGCGCCTCCGGCGTTGACGGCGCGCGCCTTGCGAGCTACTCGGACATCATGGTTGTCACCGTGCAGCATCGGCTTGGCGCCTTCGGCTTCCTCAACCTGCCTCAGATGCTGCATACCGAAGCCGGCAACCTCGGCATTCTTGACCTCGAGGAGGCGCTGCGCTGGCTGCGCCGCAATATCCAGCACTTTGGCGGCGATCCCGAGAACATCACCCTCGCCGGCCAGTCCTCCGGCGCGACCAACGCCTGCCGGATGCTTGTCGACAAGCAGGTGAAGGGGCTGTTCCACGGTGTGATCCTGCAGTCCGACGACTGCCTGCATGACGTGGACACTCCGGATGTGTCCAGAGCGCGCTCCCAGGAGTTTGTGAAGGCCGTCGGCTGCAGCGGCGCTGCCGATCAGTTGAAGTGCCTGCGAGAGCTCCCCGCCGACAAGATCAATGAGGCGAGCCGCAAGCTGCGGATCTGGAATCCCACCGCCTCGATGAGCGCCGTCTCCCAGATTGCCGCCGGCAACTGGAACACGGTTCCGGTTCTGATGGGCGCCAATGCCAATGAGGGCCGGGCGGCCGCGCGCGCCTATCTTGACGCCGACATCGATCAGTACGAGGCCTGGGTGAAGGGACTCGTGGGTGAGAGAAACGCCCGCAAGGCCCTGATGCGCTATCCGGCCTACAAGTACTCGAGCAAGTACGCAATTCCCTACGTGATGGGCGACTTCATCACCGACAGCGGCATGCGGGGCCTGGGCGGATGCACGAGTCTTGCGCTCGCAAGAGCGTTTGTCCGCGGCAAGGCGCCCGGACTGTTCGTCTATGAGTTCAATGAACGCAACGCTCCGATGAAGAATTCAGTGCCGGACTATGAAACGCTTGCAAGCCATGGCGCCGAGCTTGCGTACCTGTGGCCCGACACGGGCGTTCGTCAGGAACTCTATGAACAGTTCACCGACAGACAGCGGGATCTGTCCTACCTGATGCGCCGCTACTGGGCTCGGTTTGCGCGCGCGAAGACGCCCAATTCCAGACACCTGCCCGAGTGGCCCGCGTACGGCAAGGACGGCATCGTGATGACGCTCTCCTCGGACGGAAGCCGCAGCGTGCCGGTCGAGCAGCTTGAAGAGGCGCACAAGTGCTCCTTCTGGGATTCGATTCCGCTCGTGATGGGACGCGGAGATGAACTGCCCCCGAAGTCCGCACAGGAGCCTGCAGCTCAGCCTGACGCAGGCGCCAAGCCGTCCGTGCCGGCCGATGCCGCCAAGAGCGTCGCCTCCAAGTAAGCCAGCCGACAGCACAAAAACCAGGATGCCGCCAGAGCAGCGATGTTCCGGCGGCATCTTGTATCCAGACGCTTGGATTTGCGAAAGCCGGCGGGCGTGGAGACAAAAAAAGCGCAGAGATCCCGCGCTTTTTTCGTGTGGAAGGAGGCGGGCGGCGATCAGCCGAGCGCCTGCTTGATCTTGTTGACAAGCCCTTCGTCAGCGGGCAGCCACTGAACGGAATCGATCGTGTCCTTGGTCAGCCACTTGGCTGCGGCGTGTTCGCGCAGAACGGGCATGCCCTTGTTGAGCGAGCACCAGAAGCAGTCCATGGACAGGTGGAAGAGGGGATAGTCGTATTCGATGGTCTCAATGAGATCGCCGACCGTGACGTCAACCTCGAGCTCCTCCTCGATTTCACGGACGAGAGCCTGCTGGGGCGTCTCGCCGTCCTCGATCTTGCCGCCGGGGAATTCCCAGCCGCCAGTGAAGTCTCCGGTGCCGCGCTGCGTGGCGAACACCTTGTCGCCATCACGGATGATGGCAGCGACAACTCTAATGGTCTTCATATAGTTTTTAGTTATAAGTTCAAAGAATCCGGGTTGTCCGGGGTATGAATGATACCCTACATTGCCTTTTGTTTTCCTGAGCGGATAGTCCTGAAAACTAGGCATGCCCAGGCTTTTGCTCTGGATCGAGGTCAATGATCTCCTCGTCTTCGGCAAAAGTGCCGTCCGCGAGTTCCTTCACGACTTCGGCAGTTAGCGGTGTGCGCAGTTTCCAGACAAAGGAGATCGGGTTGGATCCCTTGTGGGACACGTAGTCGGCTTCTCCCAGATACACCAGAGGAGCCGGACTGGAGCCGATTTTCTTGAAAGCTCTCGCGAACAGCTGAATGTGCGTGCCGCCTTGCGGTTGACTGATGTAGCGCTGTCCCACGGGGCTTTCGGGGCTTGTTGCGTTCTGCGACTCCCAATGCACGAGATCCGTTCCTTCCAGATAGTCGTTGTATCGGACCGAGGGAGCGAACTCGTCCTCATTCTTGTGGAATGTGACGAAGAAAGCGTCCGTCTTGATCTCCTTGAAGAAGTACACGCCGGCAATGCCTGCATAAGTGTTCTTTCCCAGTGCTGCATAGATGGCGTCGCGGCTGTACCTGGCATGCACTTCAAGCGCGCCCGTTGCATCCGTTGCGGGCGAAATGACCGAGCGCTCGAGAAGAATCTGCACGAGTTCGGAGACTTCCCGGCGCACCTCGGAGTCTGAAAAAAATGTCTTGAGGTTCTGCTCCAGGGCTTCGTCCGACAGATTCGCCTGTCCCTTGGGGTTCATGAGAATGCGGTAGAGCATCCAGAGCCGGCGCTGGTCGCGGTCGGGGTAGTTCCTGTAATGCCAGTCACGCACGACATCCTCGGCAATGAACCGGGATATGAATCCAAGGAAGTCCCGTGCGTTGATGCCGGCGAGCCGGATTGCGCCTTTGCGCCAGGCGACAAGGCCAGGGGTGAGGAGGTCGGCCATGGATTCATCCTTAGCGAGCCGCCTGATTTCCGTGAACGTGATTTCCTTTCGCCGGGAATAGAAGCCGTGGGGGGCGAGATGAACGAGTGAGAGGAACTCCGCAAGGGAAATGTCGGCGTTCTGGTCCCTGACGATGATGCTGAATTTCTTCCAGTTCTGATAGCTTCTGCGGATGTTCTGCAGAACGATTTTCTGCGACTTTTCAGTGAAGGTGATGGCGCAGCCGAGCGGCAGCCCCGGAAAACCGTGTTCGATCTGGGCCTCCAGACCGCCGAGGCGGCTTGCAAGGAGCGACGAGAACTTGCTTTCGAAACGGTCATAGTCCTTGTTGACCTGACCGACGAAGTCAAGAACAGTGAGGCATGTCTTGTTTGTCTCCGGACTCAGGCGCAGGCCTCTGCCCAATTGTTGCAGAAAGATCGTGAGCGACTCGGTCGGGCGCAGAAAGAGCACCATGTTGATGCTCGGGATGTCCACGCCCTCGTTGTACAGGTCCGCCACCGTGACGATTTTGCAATCACCGTTTTCGATGTTTTGAATGACTTGATTTCGCTGATCGTCAGGAGTTTTGCTGCTCACGCATTCGCAGTTGAAACCGGCTTGAGAAAACACCTCCTGCATGTATTGGGCATGCCGGATGCCCGCGCAGAAGGCGATGGCTCTCAGGGAATCCGTGTCTGCGGCATGAGCCTTGATCTGTTCAACGATAGCATTCGCGCGAAGCCGCGCTTCATCGCCGCTCGTGTAGCGTGACTCGAGCTGAGCGGCATCAAACTTGCCCCGCGCATAGGCAACGTTCGTCAGATCGACTTCGTCATCGGCCACGAAATAGTGGAAGGGGCTCAGCATGTTGTACTCAATCGCGTCAGGCAGCCGTATTTCAGCTGCATAGCGCCCGCCAAAATATCTGCGGATGTCTCCCCCGTCCATGCGCTCTGGCGTCGCGGTCATGCCAAGAAGGATTTTGGGCTGGAAGTAGTTGAAGATCGGGGCGTAACTCTCCGCCTCCGCGCGGTGCGCCTCATCGAGCACGATGTAGTCGAAGGTGTCCGGTTTGAAATAGTGCAGTTTTTCCGGATTTCGCAGTGTCTGAACCATGGCAAAGACGGCGTTGACGCCTTGCGGGGTTTGCTGCCCGGAGAAGAGTTCGCCGAAGTCGCTCTGGCGAAGCACAAAGCAAAAGGCGATCCGCGCCTGTTTCAGAATCTCCTGCCGGTGCGCGATGAAAAGAAGCCGGGCGCCGGGATGTTGCTTGCGAAAGCGCAGGAAATCGAAGGCGGCGATCATCGTCTTGCCGGTTCCCGTGGCGGCAATGATGAGGTTCTTGTAAAAGCCGTTGCGGCGTTCCCGATCCAGGGCGTTGAGTATGCGCTGCTGATAGTCGTGCGGCTTTAGCTGAGGCCAGTAGGCGACGTTCTCGCTCCAGTCCGGTTTTTCGTTTGGCTTGCTGCCGACCTTCAGGGCCTGGACGAGCTTCTCGCGGTCAGTCTCCAAGTTGTATTGAGAAAAGTTCTCCCTCGGCCAGAGCTGGTTGAAGGAGTCCTCAATGCGTGCGTAAAGATCAGGCATGTCCTGCGCCGTCACCTTGACGTTCCACTCAAGGCCGTCCGTGAGCGCCGCTGACGAAACGTTGGAGGAACCGATGTAGGCGGTCGAGTATCCGCTCTGCCGCTTGAAAATCCAGGCCTTGGCGTGGAGCCTTGAGCGCTTGCCCTCGTATTCGACCTTCACGGTGCATCCCGGCAGCTTGCTCAACTCCTCGACAGCGCGTGCATCTGTCGCACCAACGTAGCACGTTGTGATGACGCGAAGCCTGCCGCCGCGGGCTGCGAAGGCTCGCAGTTCTTTGATGACGAGGTCAAGCCCGGACCATCGGATGAAGGACATCAGAAGGTCAATCGAGTCTGCCGACTGGATTTCGCGCTTGATTTCCTCGCTCAGGTGCGGAGTATTGCGAAAGAGAGCCGAATAGAAGGTGCTGGTGGCAAATCCGGTGCTGGGGCGGTCGGTGAGGGGGAGCTTTTCCTTCGTGTTCGGACGGTCTTCTGGAATTTTTCTGACTTCAAGAAGTTTCTCTGGCGGCAGAGAAAGAGTCGGGAGGACTTCCGGGACGCTTGCGTCCAGCAGCCCCAGCTTTTCGTTGCAAAGCCGCAG
>DNLN01000084.1 GCA_003488465.1 Sutterella sp.
TCGCGCCACTGTGCGTCGAACTCTCGGAGAATCTCACCCATGCGCCCGTTTCTCGTGCACTCGGATAGGATCTCGAGCGAAATCTTCGCCGTCTGCGAGTCAAGTCTCGACAGAACGATGCGCTTGACGTGCTCGCGCACCTCCTGCTCGCCGCCCTGACCGAACTGCTGGTCCTGCAGGCTTTTCTTCATGCGCTCGATCTCGTGACGCGCAAGCTCCTCGACAATGTCGACCTTGCCCGCATAGTAGTTGTAGAGGTTCCCCGCGCTCATCTTCGCGGCGCGCGCGATGTCGGCCATCGTGGTGGCGTAGAACCCCTTGGCGGCAAAACACTGCAGAGCCGCCCGCATGATGTCCCTGCGGCGCGTATCCGCCAGGGTTTCCTGAGCGGTCATTTTGCGCTCTCCTCTGTCTTGGCCTGGGCAAGCTTCGAGCCGCCGCCCATCACCTTGTAGAGCGTCACGGCGCTAGCCGCGCGCGCAAGGCGTGCATTGATGAGATTCTGCTGGGCCGAGAAGTTCGCCCTCTGGCTCACGAGCACCTCAAGGAAGCTGTCTGCACCGCTCTCGTAGCGAACCTGGGAGAGCTTGTAGGTGCGCTCGCTTGCGGCGGCAAGCTCCTCGACGGCCGAGAGTTCATCAGCGACCGTGCCTTCGGTTGCAAGCGCATCGGCAACCTCGCGGAAGGCGCTCTGAATGGCGCCCTCGTAGCTTGCGACGGCTGCCATCCGGCTCTCCTCGGCCGCCTCAAGATTGGCGATGTTTTGCCCGCCGGCAAAGATCGGCAGGCTGACCGAAGGAGTCCAGCTCCAGGCGCGCGTTCCCGCACTGAAGATGTCGCTGAACTCCGGGCTCATGTAGCCGCGGCTGCCGGTGAGAACGATGCGCGGGAAGAAATTGGCTCGCGCTACGCCAATGTTGGCGTTCGCGCTGATGAGCCGGGCTTCAGCCGCGGCGATGTCCGGACGATTGAGAAGCACTTCGCTCGGCACATTGGAGACCGCAGAAAGCCGCGCCGTGATTCCGTCGGGTAGCGCCTCGGGCTCAAGCTCGGCGGGTACCGCTCCTCCCACAAGGAGCGTAAGCGCGTTCCGGTACTGGCTCACAGCGCGCAGGGCGCTTGCCTGAGCCGCCTTGGCGCTTGCGACGGTCGTGAGCACCTGCTCGACGTCGATGAGGCTCGCCGCGCCCGTCTTGTAGCTGCTCTCGATGAGGTCCTTGGACTTCACCTGGCTCTCATAGGTTTCCTGCGCGAGCTTGAGCTGCTGCTTGGCTGCGCCAAGCGCAAGCCACGTTTGGGCGATTTCCGTCACCACGGTCATCTGGGCCGTGCGCTGCGCGGCCTCGGTCACGAAGAACTGCTGCAGAGCCTGCTCGTTGAGGTTGCGGATGCGCCCGAAGAGATCGAGCTCAAAGGAGGCCATGGCAACGTTCGCGCTGTAGACGTGCGTGACGACGTTCCTGCCGGTGGAGGACACCTGGCTCGGCGTTCTCTGCGCCGATTCGCTCGCGACAGCCGAAACGGTGGGCAGAAGCTGCCCGCGGCTTACGTTGTACTGAGCCCTAGCCGCCCGCACGTTGTGCATCGCGGCACGCAGGTCGCGGTTGTTCTCAAGTCCGATGGCGATCAGCTTCTTCACGCGCTCATCGGTGAAGAACTCGCCCCAGTCGGCAAGCCCCTCGACCAGCAGGGTGGCGTTCTTGGTTGCCTGGTCAAGCGGCCAGGCCTCGGCAACCGGCGCCTCGGGCCGTTCATAGCTGGGCGCAAGGTTCACGCAGCCCGCAAGCATCATCGCCGCCGCAAGAGGCAGCACACAGAGAGCCTTACGCATGTTCATTCTCCTTCTGAGTGAAATCAACCTCTTCACCGGGTTCATGATGATGGAGCTTCTTGCCGGAGAAAACACGGCTGATCAGCACGAAGAACACCGGCACGAAGAAGATGCAAAGGAATGTACCTGAAAGCATGCCGCCCAGCACGGCAACGCCGATGGCGGACTGCGCGCCGGCGCCCGCACCCGAAGCCATGGCAAGCGGCAGCACGCCAAGGCCGAAGGCTAGCGAGGTCATCACGATCGGGCGCAGTCTCAGGCGCACGGCCTCGACCACGGCGCGAACCACTTCCAGTCCGCTCTTTTCCTCCAGATCCCGGGCGAACTCCACAATCAGAATGGCGTTCTTGGCCACAAGACCCACCGTGGTGAGCAGACCGACCTGGAAGTACACGTCGTTTTCCTTGCCGCAGATCCAGGTGAGGCCCATGGCGCCCAGCACGCCGAGCGGAATCATGAGAATCACCGCGATCGGAATCGTCCAGGACTCATAAAGAGCCGCAAGGGCAAGGAACACCACGAGCACGGAGATCGCATAAAGCGGCGCAGCATTGCCGGAGGCCACGCGCT
Source organism: Sutterella sp. (assembly GCA_003488465.1). GTDB lineage: Bacteria > Pseudomonadota > Gammaproteobacteria > Burkholderiales > Burkholderiaceae_F > Duodenibacillus. Next base: position 2,402 of record DNLN01000084.1, read on the forward strand.
CCTGATACGACACGCCGTTCCACTCGATCGAGAATCCGGGCGACATGCCTGCCATGATCTCCTCGATCGCCTCCATGGCCTGGCCGGAGGAGACGCCGGGAGCGGGCGTACCCTGGATGTTCATGGCGAGCACGCCGTTGAAGCGGTCAAGACGCGGCGGACCGTAAACCCATTCGGTGGTCGCAATCGAACTCATGGGAACCATCTTTCCGGACGTGCTGCGCACATACCACTTGTTGATGTCATCGATCTCGCCGCGGCTCGACTCGATGCCCTGCACGTAGACCTGCTTCAAGCGGCCGCGGTCCATGAAGTCATTGACGTAGGACGAGCCGAAAGCAGCCGTGAGGGTCGAGTTGATCGCAGCATCCGTAAGGCCCAGGGATCTTGCCTTGGGGTAGTCGATGTTGAGCTGCAGCATCGGCGTATCTGCCATGCCGTTGTGGCGCACGGCCGTCAGACGCGGATCAGCGTTTGCGCGCCTGAGGAATTCATTCACGAACTGGGTGAGGCCTGCGTGGCCGACGCCCGAGCGATCCTGAATGAAGAAGTCAAAGCCGTCGGCAACGCCCAGTTCGGGGACCGGCGGCAGAGCGAACACATAGCCCACGGCATCCTTGAACATCGGCGAGAAGAGCACGCCCATCGTACGCTGGATGATGTCCTGGTAGCCCTGGCCCTTGCCCTTTCGCTCTCCCCAGTCCTTGAGCTTCATGAAGCCCATGGCGTTGTTCTGGCCGGTACCGGCGAAGCTGTAGCCTCGCACGACGAACACCGTCTCGACGTTTTCCTTTTCCGTATCCATCACGAACTGCTGGAAGCGCTTGCCGACATCGTCGGTACGCTCGGCCGTTGCGCCCGCAGGCGTCTGGAAGAGCATGAGCAGCGCGCCCTGGTCTTCACCCGGCATGAACGCGCCGGGCAGTTTCATGAAGCCCCACACGACGCCGCCCACGAGAATGCCGTAGACCAGCATGAGCAGCAGGATGCGACGCACGAGCTGCTGCACCGAGCGGCGCACGCCCTCGGAGAGGAAGTTGAAGGATGCATTGAACCAGCGGAAGAACGCCAGCGTGGGTTTCTTCTCTCCGGTCACGGGCTTGAGCATCGTGGCGCAAAGCGCCGGCGTGAGCGTCAATGCAACGATCACCGAGAGCGTCATGGCCGAGACGATCGTCACCGAGAACTGGCGGTAGATCACGCCGGTGGAGCCGCCGAAGAAGGCCATCGGGATGAACACGGCCGAGAGCACCACGGCAACGCCGATCAGGGCGCCCGAGATCTGGCTCATCGACTTGAGCGTGGCCTCTCTTGCGCTTGTCTTGTCCTCGGTCATCACGCGCTCGACGTTCTCGACCACGATGATGGCGTCGTCAACCAGCAGGCCGATCGCCAGCACGAGTGCGAACATCGTGAGCATGTTGATCGAGTAGCCCATGAGCCCGAGCACGCCCAGCGTGCCGAGCAGCACCACCGGCACGGCAATCGTCGGAATGATCGTTGCGCGCGGATTCTGCAGGAACAGGTACATCACGACGATCACGAGGATGATGGCCTCGATGAGGGTCTTGACGACCTCCTTCATGGCCTCCTTCACAAAGAGCGTCGTGTCCGCCGGGTACACCACCTTGATGCCTTCGGGGTAGTAGGGGCTGAGCTCCTCGATCTTCTCGCGCACAAGCCGGCTCGTCTCGAGCGAGTTCGCGCCGGCCGCTAGGCTGATTGCCATAGCCGACGAAGGCTGGTTGTTGAACTTGCCCTCAAAGGTATAGGTCTGCTGCCCGATTTCCGAGTAGCCGATATCCTTGATGCGCACAACGGAGCCGTCCGAGAGTGACTTCAGTGCAATGTTGTCGAACTGCTCGGGCGTGTTCAGAAGGTCGGAAGCGCGCACCGTCGCGGCGATCATGCGCTTGCCGTTCGTGGGCTGCCCGGCGATGTCGCCCGCAGCCACCTGCACGTTCTGACTTTCAATGGCGGCAATCACGTCCGAGGGCTGCAGACTGTACTTGTAGAGTTTGCCCGGATCCATCCACACGCGCATGGCGTACGAGGCGCCGAACACGGTCACCTGTCCCACGCCCTTCACGCGGGCGACGGGCTCCTTGACGTTGTTCACGAGGTAGTCGCCAAGGTCGCCCGAGGAGAGCTTGTGCGTCTCATCGATGAAGGCGACAACCATGAGGAACGAGGCCATCGACTTTTCAACGGTAACGCCCAGCTGCCGGACGGTCTGCGGCAGACGCGTCTCAGCCTTCGAAAGCTTGTTCTGCACCTGAACCTGAGCGATGTCGGGATTGGTGCCGGCGATGAAGGTGAGCGTGATCGTCATGCGGCCCGTGGAGTCCGAATTCGAGCTCATGTACATGAACCCGTCGAGCCCCGTCATCTCCTGCTCGATCACCTGCGTGACCGTGCGGGACATGGTTTCGGCATTGGCGCCAGGATACGTTGCGGTGATCGTGATCTGGGGCGGCGCAATGTTCGGGTACTGCGACACCGGCAGCGTGTTGATGGCAAGCGCGCCCGCAAGCATGATCACGATGGCGACAACCCAGGCAAAAATCGGGCGGTCGACAAAGAAGCGGCTAAGCATGCTGTTGTTCTCCTGGCACTGTTTACTTGGCCTGCTGGTCGGCGGGGGCCTTGTACGTCACGGCAGCGCCCGGACGCACCTTGAGGATGCCATTGACGATGACCTTGTCACCAACCTCAAGCCCCTTGGTGACAATCCAGTTCGAGCCTTCGACGCCGTCGATCGTGATGTAGCGGCTCTCGACCTTGTTGTCCTTGGTGACGACGTAGCAGTAGGGAGCGCCGTTCTGTGCGCGCATGACGGCACGCTGATCGAGCTTGACGATATCGCTCTGAATGCCTTCGATCAGGCGGGCGCGCACGTACATGCCGGGCATCAGCACGCGCTTGGGATTGGGAAAGAGCGCGCGGATGCGCACCGTGCCGCTCACCTCGTCAACAAGAGCGTCCTGCACGGAGAGCTTGCCCATCTCGGGGTAGACCGCGCCAGAGTCCAGGATGAGCTGCACCTCGGTGTTGCCGGAAGGGTCGGTCTTGAGGATTCCCTTCTCCATCTTCTCGCGCAGCGCCTGGAGCTTCTCGTAGGACTGCGTCACGTCGACATAGATGGGGTCAAGCTGATGGACCGTCGTGAGAGCCGTCCCCTGCTGAGCCGTGACGAGCGCACCGGGAGTCACCTCGGAGATCGAGACGCGTCCGCTGATCGGGCTCTTCACATGTGTGTAGCCAAGGTTCACCTGGGCGGTTTTCAGGCCCGCCTTCGCGGCAACGAGATTGGCTTCGGCAACGCGATAGGCCGCCTGCGCGGCGTCGTTCGACGAGGCGCTCACGGCGCGGGACTTCACGAGCTCGGCCGAGCGCTTGGCATCGGCCTTGGCCTTGTACAGGTTCGCCTCAGCCTGCAGAACCGCAGCCTTGGCGCTTTGCACCTGCGCTTCAAAGAGGGCCGGATCAATCTGATAGAGGGGCTGGCCAGCCTTCACCTCAGAGCCTTCCTCGAACAGACGGCTCTGGACGATGCCGGAGACCTGCGGCCGCACTTCGGCGATGCGGTAGGCGTTGGTTCTGCCGCTCAGTTCGGTGCTCACCACGGCATCCGTGCGCTTGACAACGGCAATATCCACCTCGGTTGCTCGCGCGGCCGGGGCCTTTTGCGCCCCACCCTTCTCGTCAAGGTCAAGGCATCCGGCCAGCATGGAGCAGGCAAGAGCGGCCGAGAGCGCCGCGGCAATCGGTTTGAAATTCATCTTCATGGATTTTCTCACTGATGACAGGCGCAAGGCGCGCCTGCTGACAAAAAATCTTCAACCCCTTCATTCCCGTCATGAAAAAGCCGAATCGGCATCCGGAAACTGAATGAGTGTTCAGTATTCTACACCGTCTGAATGAACTTTCACTCAGACTCCGCAAAGTTTTTCCTTCATCAAGACCCCTACGGTCTTTCCCGCAGAACGCAGAGTGATTGCCTACAATGCGCTCCGGCTAATTTCTGTTGCGGGCATTCCGCCCGCCCTCCGAGTCATGTACGACGCGATCCAGCTGCAGATGCAGTACTTTTTCGGCGCCCTGATCTCCCTGGTGGTGATCACCAACCCTCCGTCGAAGATTCCCCTGTTCGTGAGCCTCACGCACAACATGACGCCTGCGCAGCGGCGCCAGCAAGCGAACCGTGCGGGGGTGTTCACATTCCTTGTGATGTTCGTGAGTCTTCTCGGAGGAAACCTCCTGCTCGCGTTCTTCGGCATCAGCTACGGCGCGATGCGCATCGCCGGGGGCCTTGTGATCGCACTCATCGGCTACCACATGCTCTACGGCGGTCAGACGCCGAACAAGGCGCCCCTTGTGAGTCGAGGCAAAGAGGACTACGCGTTCTTTCCGCTCGCGATGCCGGCGATCGCCGGCCCCGGCACGATCGCCGTGGTGATCGGCTTTTCCACCGAGATCGCCGAGCATTCGGATCGCTCCGAGATGCTCACCGCCTTTGTCATGACCACGCTTGCGATCGCCGCCACAAGCGTCATCGCCTGGACAACGCTGCGCTCGAGCGCGTGGTTTGCCGAGCACATGGGCCCCTCGGGCATGCAGGTTCTGGAAAAGCTGATGGGCTTCATCCTGATCTGCATCGGCGTGCAGTTCGTGGGATCGGGCATCCGCACCTTCATCGCAGGCGCATAAAGCGCGCTCCTGCATCCATCTTTCAGCAAAACGGACCTTGAGCAGTCTGCCCAAAGTCCGTTTTTGCGTGCGCGGGCGACCTTCGCCGCTACTCGGTCGTCACGCTCTTTGCAAGATTGCGGGGCTTGTCGACATCGGTGCCGCGCACGAGCGCCGTGTGATAGGCGAGCAGCTGCAGCGGCACGACATGCAGGATCGGCGAGAGATCGCCGTAGTGCTCGGGCAGCCGGATCACGTGCTCGAGCCCGTCCGAAGCCTCCAGGCTGCTGTCTGCGTCGGCGACAACGTAAAGGTGTCCGCCGCGTGCGCGCACTTCCTGCATGTTGCTCTTTAACTTCTCAAGAAGGCTGTCATTCGGGGCCACCGTGACCACCGGCATCTTCTCGTCAACAAGCGCAAGCGGGCCGTGCTTTAACTCGCCCGCCGGATACGCCTCGGCGTGGATGTAGCTGATCTCCTTGAGCTTGAGCGCCCCCTCGAGCGCAATCGGATAGTGCTGGCCGCGCCCGAGGAAAAGCGCGTCGTCCTTTTGCGCAAACTCCTCGGCCCAGGCGATGATCTGGGGCTCCAGCGCGAGCGCTGCGCGAAGCGCCGTCGGCAAATGCCGCATCTGTTGCAGAGCTGCCCTTTCGGCTTCTTCGGTGAGCCGCCCCTTTGCCTTGGCAAGCGTGAGCGTGAGGATGTACAGAGCCGCAAGCTGCGTCGTGAACGCCTTCGTGCTCGCCACGCCGATCTCCACCCCGGCGCGCGTGATGTAGCAGAGCGCGCTCTCGCGCACGAGGGCGCTCTGGCGCACGTTGCACACCGTGAGGGTCTTGGTCATGCCAAGGGACTTGGCGTACTTCAGAGCGGCAAGCGTGTCAGCCGTCTCGCCTGACTGGGACACCGTGACGACAAGGGTGTCCGGATCCGGAATCGACTTGCGGTAGCGGTACTCGCTTGCGATCTCGACGTCGCACGGAATTCTCGCGATGGCCTCAAGCCAGTACTTGGCGGTGCTCGCCGCATAAAAGCTCGTGCCGCAGGCAAGGAACAGGACGCGGCGCACCGTGGGGAACACTTCGGCCGCCTCGTCCCCGAAGATCTCGGGAGCAATGACGCGCAGGCCCTGGAGCGTGTCGCTGATCGCACGCGGCTGCTCGAAGATCTCTTTTTGCATGTAGTGCCGGTAGGGCCCGAGATCGGCGGCGCCCGAATAGGCCTGCACCACCTGGGGCTGCCGCTCGACAGGGACGTACTCCTGCCCGCGATGCTGGCAAAGCTCGTAGCGGCCCAGATGCAGATCGACGACATCGCCGTCCTCGAGGAACACGATCCGCTCGGTGACGCCGGCAAGCGCCATGGCATCGCTCGCAATGAAGCTGCCCGTATCGGCCAGACCCAGCACCATGGGCGAGCCAAGGCGCGCCCCCACGATCCGATCCGGCTCGTCCAGGCTGATCACGGCAAGCGCATAGGAGCCCCGCACCCTGTTGAGCGCCTTCTGCACGGCCGCCAAAAGGTCTCCCTCGTACAGGCTGTTGATGAGCTGCGCGAGCACCTCGGTGTCCGTCTGGCCGCGGAACTTCACGCCCCGGCCCGAGAGCTCCTCGCGGATCTCGCCATAGTTCTCGATGATGCCGTTATGCACGACGGCGATCCGCTCACCCGCAATATGCGGGTGCGCATTTTCGATCACGACACCCCCGTGCGTCGCCCAGCGGGTGTGGGCAACGCCGATGGTTCCGGCCAGGGCCCGGCTTTTCACGAGCTCCTCAAGATCCCCGACGCGCCGGACGGTTCTCGCCCGCTCGAACGCGCCGCGCTGGATCACCGCAACGCCGCAGCTGTCGTAGCCGCGGTACTCAAGCCTCTTGAGGCCTTCCACGAGGACGGGCGTGACATCGGCGCGCCCGACCCCGGCAACAATTCCGCACATCTGTATCGCTTCCTATGAAAGAGTGACGGGACAGGCTTAAGCCTTCTTCGTCGGGCGCTCCCAGCCCTCAACCACGGTCTGGCGAACGCGGCTGATGGTGAGCTTGCCCGCCGGAGCGTCCTTGGCAACCGTCGTGCCAGCGCCGATCGTGGCGCCTGCGCCCACGGTCACGGGGGCGATCAGCTGGGTGTCCGAGCCGATGAAGGCATCGTCTCCGATCACCGTACGGAACTTGTTCACTCCGTCATAGTTGCACGTGATCGTGCCTGCGCCGACATTGACGCGGGCGCCGATCTCGGCGTCTCCGATATATGTGAGGTGATTGACCTTGCTCGCCTCGCCCACAAAGCTCTTCTTGATTTCGACGAAGTTGCCGATGTGCACATCACTTGCGAGCTGGGTGCCGGGGCGAATCCGGCTGAAGGGGCCGATCTTGTTCATCGAGCCAACGAGCGCGCCGTCGATGTGCGTATAGGCCTGAATCCGAGTGCCCGGGCCGATCTCGGCATTGCGGATCACGCTGTAGGGGCCGACGTAGACATTGTCGCCGAGCTGCACGTCGCCCTCGAAAATGCATCCCACGTCGATCGTCACATCCTTGCCGCAGGCGAGCTTGCCGCGGATGTCCACGCGCGAGGGGTCGATGATCGTGACGCCCTGCTCGGTAAGGATCTCGGCCTGATGATCCTGCCAGATGCCTTCGAGCCGGGCAAGCTGTGTCTTGGAATTGACGCCCTCGATTTCAAAACTGCGGCGCGGGCGCGCGGAGTTGATGCGCACGCCGTCCCGGACCGCAAGTCCAATGACGTCGGTGAGGTAGTACTCACCCTGGGCGTTGCTCGTCTTGAGTTCAGAGAGCCAGCCCGCAAGGCGCGCGGTCGGCAGCAGCATGATCCCCGTGTTGATTTCGCGGATCTGCTTCTGCCCTTCGGTGGCATCCTTCTGCTCGACGATCGCCACGATGCGGCCCTTCTGGCGCAGGATGCGGCCGTAGCCAAAGGGATTGCGAAGAACGGTCGTGAGAATTGCCATGCCGTCGCCCGCCACGGCGCGGAGCCTCTCGATCGTTTCGGGCTGAATGAGCGGCACGTCGCCGAGCAGCACCAGCGTGTACTCGGCCGCTTCGTCAAGAAGCGGCAGCGCCTGCTGCAGGGCGTGTCCGGTGCCAAGCTGCGGGCTCTGAAGCGCGAACTGCACCTTCTCGTACCCGGCAAGGTGCGCCTTGACTTCGTCGGCCATGTGGCCGACGACCACGACCGTGCGGGAAATGTCTTCCAAAAGTTCCACCGTGCCGAGCACATGATCGATCATCGGCTTGCCGGCCAGCGGCTGCAGAACCTTGGGAAGATTCGAATTCATTCGCTTGCCCTGACCGGCAGCGAGAATCACAACATTCATCATGAGGATGGTTCCTTCTTGTTTCGCCCTTTGATTGACAGACGTTTCTCGGGCGGGTTTGACTTAACCGAAAAATTCTACCTGAGGAGCGTGAGGATTCGGTTGACCGGCGCAGGAACCTTGCCAGAGCTTCAGGGCTCGCAATTACGAAAAGTCCGCGCAGAACAGCGCAGTCAGGAGCCCCCGAACGAGCAACCCGCCCAGACACTTCAATGCGAAGATGAGTGCAAGCGGCAACCAAATCGGTACGAGAAACGCCGGAAAGAGCGCGGAAAGGATGGAAAAGTAGATCGCGATGAGAGCCGCACCCGAATACTGCCAGGCGCAAAGAACGACGAGCCCCTTTGCACTGATGGCGCCTCGCTCGTAAAGCTCCCGGGTCAGTGCGGCGCCCGCGTCTGTGCTCTGCAGACTCGTCATGAGCGCGAGCGCGCTCTGCCCGCTCACGCCAAGAAGGGGCTGGAGCAGAGGGGTGAGCAAGCGCTCCGCAGCGCGAAGCGCCCCATAGTGCGCGAGCACGGCGATGATCCCCATCGCGGTCATGACGCTGGGATAAAGCGAAACGGCGTAAAGAAACCCCTGCCGGGCGCCGATCCCGCCCCGTCCGGCAAAGTTCCCTTGCGCGTAATCGCCAAAGCGTCCGAGGAGCGTCGTGAAATCAAGGCATGCCAAAAACTCCCAGCCGCCCCCGATTCTGTAGAACACGCCGGAAAAAAGGCAGAGCGAGAGCGCAAACGCGACCCAGGCGCCGGGCGTGAGCCCCGCGCCTTTGCCGCTCCGATTTCTCTGCTTGCCCGTCATGGATGCCTTCTTGCGCAAAAGGCGTCATTCTAAGCGAGAAAGCAAGCGCTATCGGCAAAAGCGCCAGATACGGAAAAGCCGCCAAGAATGGTTTTCCGGGCGGCTTTGCTGCGTTTGCGAAACGCTGCCTTGGTCTAAGAGCGCTTAGACGTAGGCGGCAACCACAAAGCGCATGATGAACATGCCGATGCAGGCCATGAGGATGGAGTTCACCATCAGCATCGGCCAGTACTTCTTCGGCACGTCGGCAACACCGAGCAGACGACCCATGTACTGAATCTGGGAGGCCATCAGCAGGAGTGCGGGCGACATGATCGAGATGTCATGCGGAGTGAGCTGATTGCTATGGAGCAGGCTAGCGGCAACGCCGACACCGGCGCCGCAGGACAGCCACGTGGCGCACAGAACCGTGAGGGCCTGGCCGGGCAGATCGAAGATGCCCATCACGCCGCCGCAGTACTTGCCGAGGAACGTAAGAACGCCGCACATCTGCAGAATGTAAGTCAGGATGAACGCCATCACCACATTGGGCAGCAGGTTGTTCGTAACGATGCGGAAGCCCTGACGCAAGCCGTCGATGAAGATATCAAAGGGATTGCCGGACTGCTTAACTTGTGCGGTAGCCATTATTCGAAGTCCTTACGATAAAGAGAGTTGAGAACGCAACGGACCAGGAAGCCGCCGACAAACTTCAGGCAGAGCATGAGAAGCAGGGGGAGCCACACCGGGATCAGGAATGCGGAGAACAGAGCCGAAGCGATCGAGAAGTAGTTCGCAATCAGACCGGCGCCGGCGTACTGCCATGCGCTCATGATCACGAGGCTCTTCATGTCGATTGCTTGTTCGTCATACAGACCCTTGGTCAGAGCGGCACCGGCGTCGGTGCTCTGCAGGTCGGTAATCAGGGCAAGACCGGTGATGCCGGAAATGCCAAGGACGGGCTTCAGAAGGGGCGTCATCAGGAACTGAGCGGCCTTCAGGGCGCCGTAGTGCGACAGCACTGCGAGCAGACCCATGGCCGTCATCACGCCGGGGAACAGCGAGACGGCGAACAGGAAGCCCTGACGGGCACCGATGCCGCCCTTGCCCACGAACGTGGAGCCGCCGGCAGTGCCGAACTTGCCGAGAAGGGTCGTAAAGTCAAGAGAGCCGAGGAACTTGTATGCTTCGGGCATCTTATAAAAGACACCGGAGAAGAAGCACAGAGCCAGCAGGAAAGCGATGAAGGCGCCGATTGTCGGCTTCTCGCCAGGCTGCAGACCGACAGAGCTGGAATCAGCCATCGATTTGTCTCCTTTGGTAGTTATAGGTGAGGGCATCATTCTACTCACGGAGCCAGGCAAACTTTTGTTACAAAACTAGGGTTAGCCCGTGTTTTTTGATTTTTGTTTGCCAAAACAACGCCTGCATATAGTTCTTTACCTAGCAAAAGGCCCCGAAAGCATCAACTCTCGGGGCTTTTCGGCTGTTTAAAGGCAGCTCGACAAATCAGGAGGCAAGCCCGATTGCCGCAGCCTGCTTGGCTTCAAACTTGGCGCGCCGCTCCTTAAGCAGACGGAACCGAGCATTCGCGCGCGTGGGCAGAAGGCTGCCGACGACCATGCCGACGCCGGCAACGATGAAACCGCCAAGCACGTTCGGGAAGTACTCCTCAAGCGGAGTCCAGGTGAGCAGCATCCAGGTGATGGCGCCGGCGATGATCGACACCCAGGCGCCCTGCTCGGTCGCCTTCTCCCAGTACATGCCGCACACCAGCGGGAAGAACGCGCCGACGACCGGGAACTGGTAGGCCATGGCCACCATGTCGTAAATCTTGGTGCCCTCGAAGTACAGGCTGTAGCCAAGCACGCAGATTGCGAAGATGACGAGCGTGCCGCGCATCCAGAGCAATTCCTTGTCGTCCTGGATGTGGACGTGGTGCTTGAGAACGTTGTTCACAAAGGTCGTGGTCGGAGCGAGCATCGTGGCCGAGGCGGTCGACATCACGGCTGCGAGCACGGCACCGAAGAAGAGCACCTTCAGCCACCAGGGCATGAAGTCGCGCACGAGCACCGGAAGCAGCTGCTGGGGATCGCTCTCAAGCAGTTCCTGGCCCTGGCCGGGCATGGCGAGCACGGCCGCGCAGACGATGAACATCGGAATGAACGCGAAGAAAATGTAGAACACGCCGCCCATGATCGGACCCTTGACGGCCGTGCCGGCATCCTTGGCACTCATCACGCGCTGGAACACGTCCTGCTGCGGAATCGAGCCGATCATCATGGTCATGGCAGAGGAAATCCAGAACAGCCAGCTCGTCATGGACTTGTCATCGGGCGTAAAGTTGAACAGATCGCGCTGGTGCGCAAAATCGATCACCTTCTCGACGCCGCCCGCCATGTCGCTTGCATAGATCGCAATCGCCACGAGGCCGAGCACGATCAGCATCATCTGGAAGAAGTCCGTAAAGGCGACCGAGAACATGCCGCCGTACACCGTGTAAAAGAGCACCACGAACGTGCCGATCATCATGCCGGCCGAGACGCTCACCGCGCCTTCTGTCACGAGATTCAGGACCATGCCGAGGGCGGCCACCTGGGCCCCCACCCAGCCGAGGTACGAGATGATGATGAAGATCGAGCAGGCAAGCTCAATGTTCGGGCTGAACTTGCGCCGATAGAAGTCGCCGATCGTGAGCAGGTTCATCTTGTAGAGTTTGCGGGCAAAGAACATACCCACCAGGATCAGGGCCATGCCCGAGCCGAACGGCTCCTCGATGATCTCATCGAAACCACCGGAAATGAAGTTGCCCGGCATGCCGAGGATGGTTTCGCTGCCGAACCACGTTGCAAACGTGGCAGTGATCACCATGGCGAGCGGGAGCGAACGCCCGGCAAGCGCGTAGTCGGCAGTGTTGCGCACGCGTCGTGCAGCCCAGAGTCCGACGCCAATGGATGCCAGCATGTACAGGCAGACCAGACCGATCAGCGGTGTCATCGCGCACTTCTCCTTAAAAAAAGCGAAACGACAGGAGGGTTCGGGGCTCGTGATCTTGGACTCGCGAGCCGTCATTTTTTTGCAGGACGCGCACTATAGGTTTTTTGCCCATGTACGGCCAATAAATTTTTGCGAAATCCCCCTTCTTTTCACCGAAGTCAAACTTCGCGAAAAGTGCGTAGGGAATACCGCTTACACGATAGGATAAAGCATATTGCAAAAAGATGCCCAACTTTTTGCTTTTTAGAATTAATTCAAAGCACTACGAGGAGCGATCAGACAGGAGGAACCGCCATTTCCCATCATCTCAAACGGCAGATCTGCCGCTGCGATT
>DNLN01000197.1 GCA_003488465.1 Sutterella sp.
TGCAGGCAAAGAATGCGAGGTCAGGGCAATCGGCTTTCGTGCCGCAGCAGATCTTCCGTGTTTTCGCGCTCGCGGACAAGGTATGCCTTGTCGCCGTCCACAATGACCTCGGCAGGGCGCACTCTGCAGTTGTAATTTGAAGCCATTGACATGCCGTAGGCCCCGGCGCCCGTCATCGCAAGCACGTCTCCGGCCTTGACCGAGAGAAGGCGATCCTTGCCCATGAAGTCGCTGGATTCGCAGACCGGGCCGACGACATCCCAGGACTTCTGCTGAAACGCGGGACGCTTGACGGTGTTCACAAGCTCCATCTGCGCCTCATAAAGCGCAGGACGGATCATGTCGTTCATGGCGGCGTCAACGATGCAGAAGTTCTTGTTAGCGGTGGGTTTCACATACTGCACGGTCATTGCAAGGATGCCCGCATTGGCAACGAGCGAGCGCCCCGGCTCAAAGTAAAGCGCCATGTTCTCGATGCCGCGCTTGAAGCACACGAACTGCACGCATTCGATGAGTTTTTGCGGTGTGGGCGGCGTCTCGTCGCTGTAGCACACGCCGAGCCCCCCACCAAAGTCGATGTGCTCGAGCCTGATGCCGGACCGGGCCAGCTTGTCCACGATGTCCACGACCTTTTCCGCGGCGTGGATGAAGGGATCCACGGTGGTGATCTGGCTGCCGATATGGCAGTCGATGCCGGTGACGCGCACATGCGCGAATTCATCGCTTGCCGCTCTCTGGTACAGGACGAGCGCGGCGTCATAGGCAATGCCGAACTTGTTGTTCTTGAGCCCGGTCGAGATGTAGGGATGCGTCTTCGCGTCCACGTTGGGATTCACGCGAAACGCAATGGGGGCGATTCTCCCCATGCGGCCTGCGACTTCATTGATGCGCTCGAGTTCCGGTTCGCTCTCCACGTTAAAGCAGTGGATGCCGGCCGCAAGTGCGGCCTCAATTTCCGGAACGGTCTTTCCCACGCCCGAATACACGATCCGCTCGGCCGGGCACCCGGCCGCGAGCGCTTTGGCTAGCTCCCCGCCGCTCACGATGTCAAAGCCGCATCCAAGCCGCACCATCAGATCAAGAACCGCGAGGCTCGCGTTGGCCTTCATGGCGTAGAAGACGCGGTTCTTCGTCCCCTTCACGGCCTCCTGGTAGTCGGCAACGGATTTCTCTAGCGCCGCCCTGGAGTAGATGTAAAGGGGCGTTCCATAGCGTTTTGCGAGGTCCTCGACAGCGAGCTCTTCGCAGCAGAAACGATCGTCCTTCCAGGCAAAGCCCGTGAGCGCAGTGAGGTTCTTCGGCATGAGTGAATCTTTCAAAAAGGAAAACTACCGATTGGAGGAGGCGTTCTTTTCCTGGGCGGCAGGCTCAGCCTGCCGCTCGGAGTTCGAAGAGCCGGGCATCGTCACTTCGGGATCCCGGGTGAGCGAGGGATCCGGGAGATACAGCGGCCCCTTCAGGCCACAGGCCGAAAGCATCGTCAGGCATACAATTGCGCACGCAGCAGCACGAAACATAGGTGTTGAGTCCTTTCACTTCAGACAAAGACAACAAAAGCAGGTTCATTATGTCAGAAACAGCTTTTCTCGAAGCCGCAAACCGCCTCTTCATGCAGGTCGAGGACAGGGTGGAGGATTGCGGCCTTGACATTGATTCATCAAGAAGCGGAAATGTGCTTACGCTTGAGAGCGACGACGGCAGCCAGGTTGTCATCAATCTGCACGCGCCCACCGAGCAGATCTGGCTCGCAAGCCGTGCGGGCGGACTGCACTACACGCTTCAGGATGGACTTTGGCGCAGTACCCGAGGAGGAACCGACTTCTGGGCTGATCTTGAGAAGGCGCTGTCCTTCATACTCGGGGAGCCGGTGAGGCTTTCGTAGTTGAAGGCGCTTGTCAAAAATTTGCCAAGACTTGCGGAAATCTTGGCAAGTCACGGGAAAGGTTGCAAATTGAGACTTTTGGCAAACGGGAACGAGTGGCAGACCGTGTCAATAGCGGACCGTCGTGTTGACAATTCGGGGATCGGAGAGGAACCAGAACAGGATCTGCGAAGCGAACTGCGCACACCGCCTCCTGCGAAACGGAACTTTTTTGACGAGGCGAGACTCGGGCAGTTTCTTGATGCCGCAAGGCGCGCCGATCCGCAGTCGGCCGCGAGGAGCGATTCGGAACTTCTGGAGCAGTACGAGATCGTGCGCAAGGGACAGCCGACGGTTGCTGGAATCCTCGCCTTTTCCCGGTATCCGCAGCAGCATTTCCCCCGGATGACCGTCACGGCGGTCGTCATTCCCGGGCTGCAGATGGGAGACACGGATGCACAGGGCGCAAGGTTTCTGGATGACCGGCGGTTTACAGGCTCTATACCTGAGATGCTTGAGGATGCCGTCGTGTTCATACGCAGAAACGCAGGATTGAGAGTGGAGGCAGACGGGCAGGGGCGACGGCGCGAGCGATGCGAGTATCCGATTGCGGCAGTGCGCGAGGCGATTGCAAATGCCTTGGTGCACCGGAATGTTGGGCTCGGTGCGGAAAACACGCCTGTCTCAATCGAGATGTACAGGGACAGGCTCGTGATCCGAAACCGAGTTCAATGGGATTTCGGCAGAAGGAACGCTCAGGCTGTTGACTTGATGGGGCAACAGAGCCCGAACCCTTCGCTTGCGCGGATTCTGGAGTTACTCGGAATCGTGGCGAACCGCAGATCAGGTTGCGCGCTCATGCAAAAGGAAATGGCGCAGGCGGGACTGCCTGCGCCGGAGTTCCGGGTCGAGTACAGAGACTGGGTGACCGTTTTCAGAAACGCATCCTAACGGCAGCTGTTGCTGCTACCGCTAGAAGATCTGGTCGCGCAGGATGTCGCGCTCGCGGTTGCGCTCCTCGATCTTGCCGTTGAGCGGCACGTTGTGCACCGACTCGTCGACATTGTCGGCAAAGTAGTACGTTCCGTTCAGTTCCACGACGCTTTCGGGCTGCTGACGCACGTAGAGCGGTTCATCCTTGAGGACCACCTTCATGTAGTCGATCCAGATGGGAAGCGCAAGGCCGCCGCCGGTTTCGCGTGCGCCCAGGGGCTTCAGGTGATCAAAGCCCACCCAGTCAACGGCAACGAGCCTTCCTGCGTATCCGGCAAACCACGCGTCGTACGAGTTGTTCGACGTGCCGGTCTTGCCGCCCATGTCCTTGCGCCCCAGCGTTCTGTAGGCTCTGGCGCCGGTGCCTTCGGTCGTGACGCCGCAAAGCAGCGTATGCATGACAAAAGCGTTGCGTTCATCAATCGCGCGGATGTCTTCGTTGCCGGCCTGGGGATTGTTGACGCGCATCAGCACGTTCCCTGCGGTGTCCGTCACGCGGTCAATGAGATAGGGCTTGACCCTGAAGCCGCCGTTTGCAAAGACGCTGTATGCGCCAACCATCTCCCAGGGGGTGGTGGAGCCTGCACCGAGGGCGGTCGTGAGCTGCGCCGGCGTCCGGGAGTTCGGAAATCCGAACTTCTCGGCATATTCCTGCGTGTAGTGCGCACCGATTGCCTGCATGATGCGGATCGAGACGAGATTCTTGGATTTCTTGAGGGCCGTGGCAAGCGTCATCGGACCGTCAAACTTGCCGTCGTAATTGCGCGGCTCCCAGAGCTGCCCGCCCGTGAGTCTCGGGTCGATGAAGATCGGCGCATCGTTGATGATGGTCGAGGGGTTGAATCCCTTGTCAAGCGCTGCCGAATAGATGAAGGGCTTGAAGGAGGAGCCTGGCTGGCGGAGCGCCTGCGTCACATGGTTGTACATGTTGAGGTAGAAGTCAAAGCCACCCACGAGCGCACGCACGGCTCCCGAATTGAACTCGGCGCTGATGAAGCCCGATTCGACCTCCGGAATCTGGGCGAGCGTCCAGCCGCCCTTCTCGCTGCGCGAGACACGCACGACGGAGCCGACCTTGAGCT
>DNLN01000010.1:0-975 GCA_003488465.1 Sutterella sp.
CCACCGGAATTTCTGAGGCGGCGAGCGCCTACAGCGTCTGGACCGAGTCCGACTTTTCCCGTTCAGCCTTGCGGCTGAGCTGCCGATGGCGCACGACGGTTCCCGAAATGTCGGAAAAGCGTTTTTTGAGCGACTCGGCAACGTAGACGCTTCTGTGCTGCCCGCCCGTGCAGCCGATGGCGACGGTGAAGTAGTGCCTGTGCTGTGCCTCAAACGAGGGAAGCCATTTGCGGATGAAGTTCGCGATGTCGCTGATCATGTCCTGCACCTCCGGGCGCTTGTCGAGGTACTCGATGATCGGAGCATCCCTGCCGGTGAAGGGGCGCAGTGCGGGATCGTAATAGGGGTTTGGCAGATTGCGCACGTCAAACACCAGATCGGCAGCCACAGGAATGCCATGCTTGAAGGCAAAGCTTTCAAAGGCGATCGTCATCATGCTTTCCGGTGCATCGGCAAAGCGCCGCACCCATTCGCGAAGCGTGTTCGCAGGCAGATCCGAAGTGTCGATGACGCAGGCGCCGTTGGCGATGGTGCTGAGCAGTTCACGCTCTAGGCTGATCGCCTCGGAAAGCGTCTTTTCCTGATGCCCCTGGGCATCGGGCAGCGAGAGCGGATGACGGCGTCGGGTTTCCGAGTATCGGCGCACGAGGCACGGAGTGGAGGCCGTCAGGAACAGCGTGCGGACATCCCAGCCGGACTCGGCAAGTTTTGCCATCTGCTCCCTGGCAAGCGGGATGCTGCTCGAACTGCGTGCGTCTACGGAGACGGCAACGCGTGTGTGACCGTGATCCTTGAGGTCGGTGGCGACCCGTGTCAGAAACGAGACGGGCAGATTGTCGATGCAATAAAAACCGCTGTCTTCAAGCTGGCGGATCGCAATGGACTTGCCGGAACCGGAAAGGCCCGTGACCACGATGAGACGGAAACTGGAAGCCTCAGACATGATGTACTACTCGGACGAGGTGTGGCGGGAAG
>DNLN01000010.1:1024-10508 GCA_003488465.1 Sutterella sp.
GGCGGGAAGCGCCATGATGCCATGGATGCATCTCGGGGACAATCGGATTTTTGCCTAGGCGCTTGCTTTAGGAGCAGACCAGTTTCCGATCATCTGACAGAGTTCAATGGGAGTCTTTGTCTTCATTAACTCGATCTTGAAATCCGTGTCGTCCACGATCGCACGCACTTCCCGGACGATTTCAGGGAACTGGGTGCTTCCATCCTGCGGGATGACCGCAACAAAGAAAAGCTTGGCCCGCCGGTTGTCGATCGCACCGGTGTGCACCGACTGGGTCGTGCGCAGCACGGCAACCTTCAGGGTGGGCGCCGAGCCGAGGCGGGCATGAGGCAGAGACACGCCGCCGCCAAGGCACGTGTTGCCGAGCTTCTCGCGCGCAATGATGGCATTGAAGATGGTCTGGTGATTGATGCCGACGTCCTTTTCGAGCATCAGGCTCGCGGTCTCGATGACCCGTTTCATGCTGGACAGATTCAGGTCCAGCGCAACGTTGTCGAGCGTGAGGAACGAACTCAAAGTGTTTGCCATTTTGCTTGCGGGAGAAGACGATCCGGAGGAAATCTTAGCCGATCAGCCGAGACGTTTACGCTCGGATTTCGGCGCAATGCCTTCGAGCTCACGGTATTTGGCTACGGTGCGGCGCGCGAGGGAAATGCCCTCTGTGCTGAGCGCCTCGGCGATCGCGCCGTCAGAGAGCGGGTGCTCGGGATCCTCGGCATGCACAAGAGCGCGGATGCGCTCCCTTGCGGCAAGCGAACTCACCGACTGCCCGTCTGCGGCCGCAGGCAGGGAGCTGCTGAAGAAGTGCTTGAGTTCAAACGTGCCGCGGGGCGTTTGCATGTATTTCCCGGAGGTGATGCGGCTGACGGTTGAGACGGAAATCTTCAGGATGTCGGCAATGTCCTTGAGCGTCATCGGACGCAGAGCGCCGTCGCCCTGACGGAAGAACTCCTTTTGCTCCTTTGCGATCGCACGGGCCACGGTGAGCAGCGTGGCGGCCCGCTGCTCGACGGCATGAGCAAAGCCCCGGGCGCTGTGCGCCTTCTCGCGCCAGAGGGCAAGGCTTTCGGCGGGAAGCCGGCTGGAGTTCAGCAGCTCGAAGTATTCCTGATTAAAGCGCAGCCTTGGCGTGCACGCCGGATTGAGTGCGACGGACAGGGCGCCCGAGGCGGTCCGCGTGACGATCACTTCGGGGATGACGAAGCCTTCCTTTTCGGGAGAAGCAAAGCGGGCGGCCGGATGGGGGTCGAGCGTGCCGATGAGGGCAAAAGCGCGCTCGCACAGAGCGCTTTCGCAGGCGAGCCTTCGGGCAATCGCACGGAAATCGCGCTTTAAAAGCAGCTCCGGGCACTCGACGAGCATGCGTTTTGCCGCGGATGCCGCCTCGTCCTGCGGCTGAAGACGCTCGAGCTGCAGCGTGAGCATCTCGGTCTTGTTTCGCGCACCGATTCCGGCGGGTGCGATTTGCTGCAGACACTCGAGCGCCTTGCCCCATTCGGCATGGGAGGCTTTGACGGGGCAGGCAGCGGCAATCTCTTCAAGAGACTCTTCAAACAGGCCTTCTTCGCTCAGGTTGCCGATCAGCCAGGCGATGAGGGTGCGCTGCAGGTTGCTCAGCGCTGTCTGAAGCGAGAGCTCGTTTTCAAGAAATTCCCCGAGGGACTCGGCTGCAGCGACGGTTTCATAGGCTTCCGGTGCATCGTCGTCGATCGAGCGCGTGGTGCTCGCCCAGTCCAGTGCGCTCGGTTCGCGCTCAATGGGCGTCACGCCGACAGGATCGTCAAAGGGTGTTGACTGAGGCGCAGGAGAGGCAGAGGTTTCCTCTGGAGAAATCGACGCTTCGGTTCCTTCGTCCTCGCGCTCAAGCAGTGGGTTGGCCTGCAGTTCGGCCTGTATCGCCTCTTCGAGTTCGGCGGCGGGCAGCTGCAGCAGTTCAAGCGCCCTCAGAAGGCTCTCGGTGAGCGCGAGGCGCTGATTTTGAGTGATCCGAAGCGAGCTGCCCTGGGAACTCATGAGAGCCTACATCCGGAAGTCTTCGCCCAAATAGGCCTTGCGCACTTCGGTGTTGGAGACGAGTTCATCGGCTGAACCCTCGGCAAACACTGTGCCTTCCTTGATGATGTAGGCGTGGTCGCAGATGCCAAGAGTCTCGCGCACGTTGTGGTCCGTGATCAGCACGCCGATGCCGCGTGCCTTCAAAAAGTGCACGATCTTTTGAATCTCCTTGACGGCAAGGGGGTCGACGCCGGCGAACGGTTCGTCAAGCAGAATGAACCGGGGGCTCGATGCAAGGGCTCTTGCGATCTCGGTGCGGCGCCGCTCGCCGCCCGAAAGCGACAGGGCCATGTTGGTGCGAAGATGCGCGATCTGCAGCTCGTTAAGAAGCTGCTCGAGCCGCTTGTTGATCTCGGCCTTGGAAAGCGGAGCGCCGTTTTCATCGACCTGCAGTTCGAGAATGGCCTTGACGTTGTCCTCGACGGACAGGCGGCGGAACACGCTCGCTTCCTGAGGCAGGTAGCTCACGCCAAGGCGCGAGCGCTTGAAGATCGGCAGATGCGTCATGCTCTTGCCGTCAAGCTCAATTTCGCCGCCATTGGGAGCGATCAGGCCGACGACCATGTAAAAGGTCGTGGTCTTGCCCGCGCCGTTGGGGCCGAGCAGGCCGACGACCTGGCCGCTTTGCACCTGCAGGGAAACGTCCTTCACCACGGTGCGCAGCCCGTAGCGTTTCATGAGTTTTCTCGCCGTAAGGGTGTGGACGGTGTTTTGTGCCATGGTGCTATTTCTTCTTATTTTTGGTCGTTTTCTTGCCGCTGTTGATGCGGGAGACGCCCGTCATCGGTGCGGGCGAGGGCCGCACTTTGGTTGCGCTGCTGGATTCCTGGCGCGGTGCAAGGATGGTGTTCACACGGGTCTTGTGGCCGTCGACGACATCGCCCTTGACGTAGGAGCGGGCATAGCGCATGTCATAGATGATCGTGTCGCCCGCAGTTGTATCCTTCACCAGTCCGTTCTCGCTGCGCGAGATCTTGGCGTCGCCGTACAGCGTGAGCTTGTCGGCGAATTCGTTGTAGACAGCCTTCTTGCCAACGGCGTGCATCCATTCCTCCACGCCGGCGGTCTTTGGATCGCGCCGCTCCTTCATGCGCACCGGATTGCCCGTCATCGTGAAGGTGCGGAACCCTCGGGCGTCAACGGTCATGGTGAGTTTGTCTCCCAGCATCTCTAGTGTGCCTTGGTGCACTTCGACGGCGCCCACGTACGTGGCAACCTGCTTGATCTCGTCCCCGTCAAAACTGTTCGCGGTGATGTTCACCGGCTTGCTGCGGTCTGCGGTTTCGGCGCAGACCGGGGCCGATAGAACTGTCAGGGCCGCCATGATTGCGGCAGTCAAAGACCATTTGTTCACTCTTGCACTTCCTTATTCATGACAACCGACTGGGAGACGGTGTGTACGTTTTTGAGAATCTGAACCGTGCGCTCGACAATGTCAAGTTTCATGCCGACGCCGGTCGTGAGGTCGGTGCCTTGCTTCATGCGGACCGGAGCGGCAGTGCGCATTCTGTCCTCATCGGGGTAGACCCAGGCGTTGGGCGTGGTCATGCGCATGGCGGCTCGCTCGGCATCGGCCTCTCGCGTGACGACGACGTTGCCCTCAAGGAAAACGCTTGCTCCGCCGTCCTTGCTGGTGCCCCTGTCGGCTCTTGCTCTGGTTTGCGGAGCCTTGGGATTGATGGTGACATAGACCGGCATGGCGGCGAACATGCGTCCGTCCTCGTACGAGATGGCTCGGTCGGAAAAGGTTCTTGACTTTGCGGTGCCGTCAGCTTCGAAACTGGTGACGACCATCTTGGTCGCAACGAAGTCGGGCGACTCAGAATTGGTGTCCGCATGCAGAAAGTCGGCTTCAGCCTTGAGCGCGGAGTAGTAGGAGGCGCCTGCCAGAACGCTGAGAAGCCCGACGCCGAGAATCGACAGGATGCGCTCCTGAATGACCGCCTTGATCATGACAGCCCCCGTTCGGCGAGCCGCTCGGCGGCGATGCTCTCAAGGTTTAGGTCGTCCTCTCGGACATAGTGCTTGGCCATCAGATCCGCCCAAAGTCCCTTGGCGCGAAGGATCAGTTCGGCAAGCGAGCGGACGGCGCCGTTGCCGCCCCTTGCAGGAGAGACCCAGTGCGCAAGCCTTGCGACATCGGGGTTCGCATCAGCGGGAACCGCAGCAAGCCCCGCGTGGCAGAGCACGGGAATGTCGGGCACATCGTCGCCCATGTAGGCGCACTCCTCGGCCGTGACCGAGTGACTGGCGAGGATTTCGCGCCAGGCGAGCGTCTTGAACTGCTTGCCCTGGCTCACGGAGGTGATGCCGAGTTCGGCGCAGCGCGCGGCAGTCTGCTTGGAGAGCCTGCCGGTGAGGATCGCAACGGGAATGCCCGCTGACTGAAGCATGCGGATTCCGAGTCCGTCGCGCGTCTGGAAGCGCTTGACCAGTTCGCCGTGCTCTCCTGTCCAGATCGAACCGTCCGTGAGAACGCCGTCCACGTCAAGAACGACAAGTTTGATGCGCCTGGCTCTTTGCTCAATGTCCATCAGATCACCCGTGAGGTCATGAGGTCATGCATGTGAAGCGCACCGAGAAGCTCGCCTTTCTCGTTGACGACGAGCAGCTGGTTGCGCAGCGTCTTGTCAAGAATCTTGGCAGCCGTGGCCGCCATTTCCTCGGGACCGATTGTCGTGGGATTGCGCGTCATCACCTCTTCGATCCGGATGTCCCGGATGTCGCCCTTCTTTTCGATGAGCCGACGCAGGTCGCCCTCGGTGAAGATGCCGGTGACGAGTCCGGCGGCATTCACGATGGCGGTCATGCCGATGTGCTTTTTGGTGATTTCGCGCACGGCATCGAGCACGCTCACGCCTTCGGTGACGCAGGGGATGTCTTCGCCCGTTCGCATGACGTCCGAGACGTGCGTGAGCAGCTGTCTGCCGAGCGCGCCGCCCGGATGGGATCTTGCGAAGTCCTCCTTGGTGAAGCCCTTGGCGGACATGCAGGCCACGGCAAGAGCGTCGCCCATGGCAAGCGCAGCAGTCGTCGAGGAGGTCGGAGCGAGGTTGAGCGGGCAGGCCTCGAATGCAACATGCACGTTCAGGTTGACGTCCGCGTTGACAGCCAGGGGACTCGCGTCGTTGCCGCAGATGGAAATGAGTTTTGCGCCCTCGCGTTTGATGACGGGGACGATGGTGAGCAGTTCCTTGGACGAGCCCGAGTAGCTGATGCCGATCACGACGTCCTCGCTCGTGATCATGCCGAGATCCCCGTGCGCGGCTTCGGCCGCATGCACGAAGAAGGCCGGCGTTCCGGTCGAGGCGAGCGTTGCGGCAAGCTTGCGGCCGATGTGCCCGGTCTTGCCGATGCCGGAGACGACAACGCGTCCCTTGCAGGACAACAGCATCTGCACGGCCTGGGCAAAATGGCCGCTGTCGAGCCGCTCGACGAGCGAGCGGATCGCCTCGGCTTCCAGAATGAGCACCTCGCGGCCGAGTTCAACGGCCTTGTCCTTGTCGAAATTGAGTTTCATCGAACGAAGCAACCAAAGATCCGGGACATCCCCAAAAGTTAAATTCTATCAGTCGGCAGTTCGGCGCTTTGCCGGTCAGCGGCAAAAAACGCACGTTCGGCCACGCCTCACGGCTTGGGAGACGAGATGATAGAAACGTCAAGCTTGTTGTATGGGATTTCAATGCCGGCTTCACCGTACCCGCGCAGGATCTCCCGAATGATGTTGCTCTTCAGAGAGCCTGTGCCGTTTTCGGGATCCTGAATGAAAAAGCCCGCCTTGATATCGATTCCGGAATCGCCAAGATCCGAGACGATGGCCCAGGGGGCGGGCGTCGTGAGCACGCGCGGCTGGCTCTTGACGGCCGCAAGGGCGATCTCAAGCGCCTTGCCTATGTCGGCATCGTAGGCAATGGAGACGATGACCGATTGGGCGCTCGCCTTGTCCGTGAGGGTGAGGTTCTTCACCGAACTCGTGATGAACATCTCGTTGGGGATGATCATCTCCTCGCCCGTGAGATTGCGGATCACCGAGTAGCGGGTGTTGATCTGGGTGATGATGCCGCTAAAGCCCGAGATCTGGATGTAGTCGCCGAGCTTCACCGACCGGTCAAACAGGATGATGAACCCGGAGATGTAGTTTGCGGCGATCTTTTGCATGCCAAAGCCGATTCCGACGCCGATCGCGCCCGAGAAGACCGAAAGCACCGTAAGGTCGATGCCCGACCACGACAGCGCAAGCAGGACGGCAAGCGAAAAGAAGATGATCCTCAGAATGCGCACCGACACAACCTGGAAATTGCTGTCCAGGCTCGAGGATTTCACTGCCGTCTCGCAAAGATGCGAGAGCACGTTGGCCGCGCCCAGCGTTACGAGCACCGTGCAGCTGCCCGTGAGTACCGACCAGAGCGAGACCTGGGTCGAGCCGATCGGCAGGGATGTGCCCCCCATCCATGTCACGATTCCGGGCAGGATGCCGGCGATCTGGAGAGCGGCGCAGATCCAGAAGACGATCGAAACGCTCTTTCTGACGATCGGAGCGAAGAGTTTCGGACCGAAGGCGTCGGTGAGCAGGATCAGCATGATCTGCAGAATCGCCCAGGCAAAGAAGATCTGATTGGCGGTTCTCACAAGGAGCAGCCCGCTTGCATGCGTGTCAACAAGCGAGGTGATCCTTAAGAATTGCGTGGCCAGCCAGAGTAGGAGCGAACCGGAGACCGAGAAGGCGGTGCTCTTGATAAAGAGCAGGCACCAGCGCTTCATCTTGACGGAAAAGCCCGGGCTCTTCGCGGGCGGCAGATGTCGGTAGATCCATTTGCGCAGCATCCGGTAGATGCTCAGGGACAGGAAGCCGACAAAGACAATGGCGGCAAGTTCCCAGAGTGCAGTCTGCGTCGAAAACGAGGCCTGTATGTCGCTGATGGCCTGCGAGGTGAGCCCGGAGAGCTGGGCGGCCAGATCCAGGGATTGAGCGGCAGTGGGCTGGGGCATGTGAGAATTCCGTCAAGCGTGGGGCTGGGGCGAATCAAAAGAGGGAGAGTGCGCAAGGGAGAACAGCTGTTCTCCCTTGAGGTCAGGCGTGAGCGGCTACACGTTGAACAGGAAGTTCATGAGGTCGCCGTCCTGCACGACGTAGTCCTTGCCTTCCACGCGCATCTTGCCCGCCTCCTGGGCGCCCTTTTCTCCGTTGTGGGCGATGTAGTCGGCGTACGAGATCGTCTGAGCGCGAATGAAGCCGCGCTCGAAATCGGTGTGGATGACGCCGGCGGCCTTGGGGGCGGTGTCGCCCTTGTGGATGGTCCAGGCGCGCGTTTCCTTGGGGCCGCTCGTAAAGTACGTCTGCAGCCCGAGCAGCTCGTAACCGGCGCGAATCACGCGGTTCAGTCCGGGCTCGGTCATGCCCATGTCTTCAAGGAACATCGCCTTGTCCTCGGGATCGAGATCGGCGATTTCGGCCTCGGTCTTTGCGCACACGGCAACGACCGGAGCGCCTTCCTTGGCGGCGCGCTCCTTGACGGCGTCCAGCAGGGGATTGTCCGTGAAACCGTGGTCGTCGACGTTGGCAACGTACATCACGGGCTTCATGGTGAGCAGGAACAGGGGGCGCAGCTGCACCTTGTCGTCGTCCGAGAGGGCGGCCGAGCGGGCGGGCTGCCCCTCGTTGAGCACGGGAAGCACCTTCTCGAGCGCCTTCACAAGCTTCATGGCCTCCTTGTCGCCGCCCGCCTTGGCCTGCTTTTCATAGCGGCCCATCGCCTTTTCGACGGAGGCGAGATCGGCAAGCGCAAGTTCGGTGTTGATGACATCGATGTCCTGCAGCGGATCGATGTGACCGGCTACGTGCACGACGTTCTCGTCTTCAAAACAGCGCACGATGTGAGCGATGGCATCGCATTCGCGGATGTTGGCAAGGAACTGGTTGCCAAGACCCTCGCCCTTGCTTGCGCCGGCCACCAGACCGGCGATGTCGACGAACTCCACCGTGGCGGGCACGATGCGTGCGGGCTTGTCGATGGCGGCGAGCTTTTCGAGACGGTCATCGGGCACTTCCACGATGCCCACATTGGGTTCAATCGTGCAGAACGGATAGTTTTCGGCCGCAATTCCGGCCTTGGTGAGTGCATTGAAGATCGTGGATTTGCCGACGTTGGGCAGACCGACGATGCCGCATTTCAGTCCCATGATTCAGTGTTTCCTGTCTGTTTGTAAGTGTCTCAAGGAATGCTCTTGGCGGCTGCCGATTATGAGCAGGCCGCAATCGTTAAATTTTAGCTAGAGAGCCTGCTGCTCGGCGTACTGGATGGCGCTTTCGAGTTCGTCCTCGGAAAAGACGCGCACTCCGTTTCGGGCAAGAAGTTCGGCCGTGATGCCGCGTCCCTCGACAAGATTGCCGTCAAAGGCGCCGTTGTGGACGCTGTGCACGCCGCAGGAGGGGCTGCCCTCCTTCATGACCGCCGTCTTGATCGAGTATTTCTGCACGAGTTCGAGCGTTGCCCGGGCTCCCTTGATAAAGCTCTCGGTCTTGTCTTCGCTCTTGATGGACAGAACCTTGGCGGCACCGTCCAGCACGCCGGCGGCTGTGCCGCCCGATGCGATTTCGCAGGGGTCGCGAGGCACGCCGAGACCGCCGGCAAGTTCCGGACAGATCACGGCGACTTCGCCGTTGTTGAGCATCTTGTGCAGTTTCGGCGTGACGATGCTTTTGCCATTCTGGGCGTCGTAGCGGCAGCACTGGCCGATCAGGCAGGCGCTCATGAGAAGTTTGACAGTCATTTGGGGTCCCTAAAGTATCGTTGGTTATTCTTGGTCAGAGGCGGGGGCGGCCGCAGCGGCCTGCGTCTCTGGCGCCTGCTTGGGCTTGGGCAGCGACTCGTACTTGCGTACGGTGCGCTTGACGCCTTCCAGGTTGCCCTTGGCAAGATTTTCAAGGGTCTTCAGTGCGGCCGAGATGCACTTTTGCATCGCCTCTCGGTGCTCGGGCTCCGGAACGCCGAGCACCCAGTCGTAGACCTCCTGCTGCGGGCAGTAGACGCGCGGGTGGCCGATGCCGATCCGCAGCCGCCAGAAATCGGGGGTGGAGAGTTTGGCGGTGATGTCCTTGAGGCCGTTGTGGCCGGCGTTGCCGCCGCCTTGCTTGATCTTCATGCATCCAGGGGCGATATCGAGCTCATCGTGCACGATGAGGATCTCCTCCGGCGCAATCTTGTAGTACGAGGCCATGGCCTGAACTGCCGACCCCGAGAGGTTCATGTAGGTGGTCGGCTTGAGAAGCCAGATGTCGCCCGCCTCGCACTTCAGCCGCGCGACCTCGCCGAAGAACTTGGCGTCGGCCGAAAACCGCAGGCCCTTTTCTGCGGCGATCTCGTCGAGCAGCCAGTAGCCCATGTTGTGGCGCGTTCCGCGGTACTGAAGGCCTGGATTGCCGAGGCCG
>DNLN01000010.1:10602-11313 GCA_003488465.1 Sutterella sp.
GTTCTCCATCTCGTCGTCAAAACGGGAGCGGCTGCGCCGCGGCTCCCTGCGTTTTTCCCTGAACTCTCGCGGCGTATGCTCGCCCGGAGCACCGTCCGTGCGCTTGTCTCGGCGAACAGTGACGCTGCGTCCCTTGATCGTCGTCTGCCGCAGGGCGTCAATGATGGCAGAGGCAACGGGCGTGTCAACTTCTACGAGGCTGAACTTGTCGGCAATGTCGATGGCGCCGATCCTGCGTGCGGCAATGCCGGCTTCGTTGGCAATGGCTCCGACAATGTCGCCCGGGCGCACGCCAAGGGCGCGGCCCGCGCCGATGAAGATTCTCGTCATGCCGTGCTCGGGCCGACGGTCCGAAATCCTGGGCCGATCCCGCTCCGCGCGTCTCTTCGGGCGCTCGAAAGCGGTCACGGCGGGGATCTCCGCCTCGTCCTGCTGTCCGCCCAGAGCGGTGTCCAGGGCGGCGATGGCGGCGGCCGCCACGTCGAAGGGATCGGCCTGCTCGCAGAGCTGTTCGGCGATGACGCGGTACTTGTCGAAGTCGCCGCTCTCGAGCAGGTGCGCGACCGTGCTGCGGGTGATCTCCATGCGCTTGGCGCGCACGTCGGTCACCGACGGGACGCTCTGCACCTCGATTTTGCCGCCCGTGGCGGATTCAAGAATGCGCAGGCGCCTGTGCTCGCGCGGCTCGATGAGCGAGATCGCCATGCCCGT
>DNLN01000010.1:11383-15481 GCA_003488465.1 Sutterella sp.
GGCCCGTGCGGCCGATGCGGTGCACATAGGTTTCGGCCGAGGCGGGCAGCCCGAAGTTGATGACATGGGTGACGTTTTCCAGGTCTAGGCCGCGGGCTGCGACATCGGTTGCCACCAGCACTTCGATTGCGCCTTCCTTGGCGCGCTTGATGACCCGGCCGCGACTGTCCTGGTCAAGGCCGCCGTGCAGCGCTTCGACGGCAAAGCCTCTGGCTCTGAGCGCCTCGGTGACCTCATCGGTTTCGATGCGAGTTCTGGCAAAGACGATTGCAAGGTCAGGTCCCGCGACATCAAGGATTCGGCCAAGTGCGGCATGACGGTGCGCCCTGGCGACCATGTACGCGACCTGGGGCACGCGCGGCACATCCCCGGCAGAGGGCTTTTCAGTCTCGATCACGATGCGCTCGGGATCGTTGAGGTGCGCATATGCGATCGACTGGATGCCCTGAGGGAGCGTTGCGGAGAAAAGCGCCGTTTGGCGTTCCTTGGGCGTTGCCTCGAGGATTGCCGAGAGTTCGTCGGCAAACCCCATGTCGAGCATCTCGTCGGCTTCGTCAAGGACAAGCGCCCGGATGCCGGAGAGATCGAGCGTGCCTTTGTTGATGTGGTCGAGCGCTCGGCCGGGGGTGGCGACGACCACGTGCACGCCGCGCTTGAGAAGCCTGATCTGGCGTCCGTACTCCTGTCCGCCATAGATTGGGGCGACGCAGACGCCGCTGTCTTTGCCATAGCTGATAAAGCTTTCGGCAACCTGCAGGCAGAGCTCGCGTGTGGGCGTAAGAACGAGCACGCGGGGCAGGGGAGCGCTTGCGTCATCAATGCAGTGCCGCGCCATCAGGGGCAGGGCAAATGCGGCTGTTTTTCCGGTGCCCGTTGCAGCCTGGCCGAGGACATCGCGGCCTGCGAGCAGGACGGGGATGGCGGCGGACTGGATGGGGGTCGGCTCTTCAAATCCCAGGGTTGAGAGTGTTTGGCAGAGTGTGGCGGGCAGCCCCAGATCGGTAAAGGAGGTAGACATCAAGGAATTCAAAAACAACAAATACAAGAAGACCCGCTCGGGCCGGCGGCATGCGTATGCCGCAGGACACTCGGGCGGGCCTTGGGTCCGTCAAAGCAAATTACTTGCTTTCGGCGGGAGCTTCGGTAGCAGCGGGAGCAGCGGCGGCAGCCTCGGGGGCGGCGGCAGCCTCGGGGGCTGCGGACTCGTCGGCGATGACCGTCACGGTGGCAACCGGCTGTTCCGGATTGGCGGCGGTGACGTTCTCGGGCAGCTTCAGGTCGGCAACGCGCAGCGTATCCAGAGCGGTCATGCCGGACTCATCGACGTCGATGAACTCAGGCAGATCCTTGGGCAGGCAGGTCACTTCAACAAAGCTCACCAGATGGCTGATGAAGCCCTTGCTGATCTTGACGGCCGGGCTGTTCTCGGCGCCGAAGAAGTGCAGCGGAACGCGCATCGTCACGTTGCTGTTCGGGTCAATGCGCTGGAAGTCAGCGTGCAGAACCTGATTCTTGTACGGGTGCATCTGGAAGGCGCGCAGCACGACGAGCTGCTCGGCCCCGTCAAGGTTCATCGTCAGGATGGAGGAGTGGAACTTCTCCTTCTGCAGGCTGTAATACAGCTCATTGTGGTCCAGGGCGATCATGGAGGCGGGCTGGTTGTTGCCGTACAGGATGCCGGGAACCTTGGCTTCGCGGCGCAGGCGGCGGCTCGCACTCGTTCCCTGCTGCTGACGCGAGGAGGCGGTGATGTTCATGGGTGTAACTCCAAATTGATAAAGTCAAAAAGGCGCCTGCGGCCGCGACCAGCAGCAGGCGCATGGGGTTTTTCGGCGGCTTATGCGTTAAACAGTGCGCTCACCGAATCTTCGCGCGCAATGCGCGAAATCGTTTCGCCGACAAGAGAGGCGCAGCTCAGCTGGCGGATCTTCTCGCAGGCTTGTGCTTCCGGACGCAGCGGGATCGTATCGGTGACGACCACTTCGTCCAGAGCGGAATTGCGGATGCGTTCAATGGCGTTGCCGGAGAACACGGGGTGCGCGGCGTAGGCGAGAACTCGGACGGCTCCGCGCTCCTTGAGAGCGCCGGCGGCGTTGCACAGCGTGCCTGCCGTATCCACGATGTCATCGGTGATCAGGCAGGTGCGGCCCGACACGTCGCCGATGATGTTCATGATCTCGGCAACATTGGCGCGCGGACGGCGCTTGTCGATGATTGCCAGATCAACGCCGAGTTCCTTGGCCATGGCGCGAGCGCGAACCACGCCTCCCACGTCCGGGGACACAACCATCAGGTCCGGATACTGGTGCGCGAGGATGTCGGCAAGCAGGATCGGGGTCGAATAGATGTTGTCAACCGGGACGTCAAAGAAGCCCTGAATCTGGTCGGCGTGCAGGTCCATCGTAAGGACGCGGTCAATGCCGGCGCTCTGCAGCATGTTGGCCACGACCTTGGCGGAAATGGCCACGCGTGCCGAGCGGGGGCGGCGGTCCTGGCGAGCGTAGCCGTAGTACGGCATCACGGCCGTGATGCGGCGGGCGGAGGCCCGGCGCAACGCGTCGGTCATGATCATCAGCTCCATCAGATTGTCATTGGTGGGAGCGCAGGTGCTCTGAACGACGAAGACGTCGGCACCGCGGACGTTTTCATTGATCTCAACCATCACTTCGCCATCGCTGAAACGATTGACGGTGGCTCTGCCGAGCGGAATGTTCAGATACTGAGCGACCGCGTGGGCGAGTTTCGGATTTGCGTTGCCTGTAAAGACCTTCAGGCTGTCTGGGATCGTTGAGATCATGATGCAAGGCTCTGTGTATTGGGCGTGCATGTACCGGTATGCATGTCACGCAACAAAACAAATGGCGGTTTCATTGAACCGTCGACTCTTTTTCTGGCAGGGGAGGAAGGATTCGAACCTTCGAATGCCGGAATCAAAATCCGGTGCCTTAACCGCTTGGCGACACCCCTGGCAAACCGACATTCTAGCAAGCGGACTCTTTAAACCCACGCAAAGAGCGGATGCACGTGAATTGTGTCAACCGCGTATCCGCTGGCCTCTTTGTACAGGCTGGAGAGCATCGCCGCCGCATGCTCCCTGTCAGGTGCATGCTTGAACACGGCCGAGCCAGATCCCGTCATTCTTGCTCCCACCCCCAGAAACGCGAGCGCGCGGCGCACTTCGGGGCTCTTCCCCTCGACGACGGCCTGCAGGTCGTTGTGTCCGGGAAGCCGGGGCCAGTCAGACTGGATTAACTCAGAAAGGCTGTGCATTTTCAAGGATTTCGTATCCCTTGTCAAGTTCGGATCAGCGAAGATTCCGGCCGTGCTTGTGGGTGTGTCGGGCATCACGATTGCCCAGCTTGAATCCGGGACGGGAAGAGCGGCAAGGCGCTCGCCGATTCCGGTGGCAAAGGCGCTCCTGCCGAAGATGAAAAACGGGACGTCCGCGCCGAGCTGCGCGCCGATTTCGATCAGCTCCTGCCGATTCAGTTTGAGATCCCAGAGACGGTTGAGCGCGATGAGGGTCGTGGCGGCGTCGCTTGAGCCGCCGCCCAGCCCCGCCCCCGCGGGAATGCGCTTGGTGAGGTTGATCCGAACGCCCTTCGTGCACCCCGTGCGGGCCTTGAGCAGACGGGCCGCACGCATGCACAGATCCTTTTCAGGATCTCCGACAACCGCACCGGTGCGCTCGAGGGCGTCCCGCTCGAGGGGATCGAAGTCAAGGCTGTCCATGAGGTCGACCAGGACGAACAGGCTCTCGAGCAGATGGTAGCCGTCAGAGCGCTGACCGACGACATGCAGGAAAAGGTTGAGCTTGGCGGGGGCGGCAAGATTGTGAAAGTCGGTTTGCATTAGCGAGGCTCGACGGTAAGGGTGATGCGCATGAGGCCGCCCTGCGAAAGGGGCGCCGACGCGCTGATGACCTGGGGCTCGCCCGAAGCGCTCCGGCGTCTGACCGCAACGGTCCAGCCACGCTGCTCGAATGCGTCTTCGGAGATGCGGCTGAAGGGGGCGGAGGAATCGGGAACGCCGTCCAGCCAGGAGGTGAGCATGGACAGGGGAAGCGCAAATCCGAGATTCTGCTGCATCAGCGCTTCA
>DNLN01000069.1:0-2494 GCA_003488465.1 Sutterella sp.
AAGAGCGCCGAGCCCGTCACGCGGCCCGCCTCGACGTCGCTCTTCCAGTGGGCGCCGCAGATCCAGCGGCTCTCCCCCATCGTGTAGCCCTCGCGCAGGATCTCCTCGGCCTTGTCGGGCACGAGGCTTGCAAAGACAAGCGCCGCGTACCAGCCCGTGGTGGTGTGTCCGGACGGGTAGCTCTTGTAGCGGCTCTTCTGGGAGCGCTGATCGGGCCTGCAGGTCGGATCGGCCGGGTTGTACTCGGCATAGGGACGCGGCCGCGAGAAGTGCTTCTTGGCCTTTCGCTGCGTGCTGAGGAGCACGGGCTGGGACATGTCCAGGAAGCGCCAGGTTTCGGGAGTCTTTTCCGCCGTGAGCGTCACGCCGATGATCTCGCCCATCCACTTGCGCAGCGGCTCGGGGAAGCACCGGTCGGCGTCAATCTTGATGCGTTCGCCCCGGGGCGCGTCCCGCAGCGTGCGGCCATAACCGTAGAAACGCTCGTCGCTAGCCTGCTGAACGCTGCCCGGAGCTGCAGGAGCATCCAGCACGCGGGTCATGTCAACGGTGGGCGCCTCTTCGTACGAGGGCACCTGCTGCATGCCGGTGCTCTGGCAGCCGGAAAGAGCCAGGGCGGCAAGAGCCGCAATCAGGGCCGGGTGAAATCTTGCTTGCACGGTTTGACTCTCCTTTCGCACAAGGCGGTTGCGGCAGGTTCTGCCGCAGCGAACCGATCCATTTTAGGCCGGGCTTGTTTGGCCCGACAAGAAAAGGCGGCCCCAGAAGGAAACCGCCTTGTCCGCCTGGAAAAGGTTCTTTCCAGGCGCAAGCCATGCTTCGAGCAATTACTTGCGGGCGCGAGCCTTCTTCTTGGGAGCGTTGACAACGTCCTTGAAGGCCTTGCCGGGCTTGAAGACGGGAACGGTCTTCGCGGCAATCTTGATCTCTGCACCGGTCGAGGGGTTGCGGCCCGTGCGGGCGGCGACCTTCTTGGCAACGAAGGAACCAAAGCCGATGAGCTGCACGCCTTCGTCAGCGGCAACCTTGGCGATGACGGTATCGGTGAAAGCCTTGACGGCTGCCTGAGCCTGAGCCTTGGAGATGCCAGCCTGCTCGGCAACGGCAGCAATCAGTTCAACTTTGTTCATGGGAGCTCTCCTTAATTAGAGTGAAGATTGTGATAAGTAAATATAACCCCAAACCCACTGAAAACGCTAGCGAAATTTTCCTCTGGCGAGCAAAAAAGTTAATCAAACAGCTCTGAATTGCGATAAGTTCAGGAGAAATGCTCGCCAGCCGGGAAGTTCAGGGGGACGAAATGTCCCTGTTCAATGCTCACGAGCCTGTTGGAAACGGCGGTGAGAAAGCCCATGTCGTGGCTCACGATGAGCCGCGGACCGGTAAGCGACTTGAGCACGTCGGCAAGTCTTGAGCGGGCCTTTGCATCGAGCCCGGTCGTCGGTTCGTCAAGGAGCAGCCCGATCGGCCGCATGGCAAGGATCGAGGCGATCGAGACGAGCCGCTTCTGGCCGCCCGAAAGGTGAAACGAATCGGCCCCGGCAAGCTGGCTGATGCCGAGCCGGCTGAGCGCTTCGAGCGCGGCCTCCCGGGCCTGCCTCTCCCCCAAGCCGAGATTGAGCGGGCCGAACATCACATCATCGATCACTTCCGGAAAAAAGAGCTGGTCCTCGGCGTTCTGAAGAACGAATCCGAACTGGCGGCGCACCTGGCGGAACCCCTGCTCGTCCGTGACCTGCTTCTCGTTGAGATAGAGCTCCATGCTGGCTGCCTTCTGCAGCCCGGTGATGATGCGCAAAAGGGTCGTCTTTCCCGTGCCGTTGTCGGCCCAGAGCCCGATCTGATCCTCCTCGTGGATCGTGAGCGAGGCCTTGTCAAACAGCATGCTGTCGCGCTCAAAGCCAAACGACAGGTTCTTCACTTGCAGGAGGTGTTTTCCGGACATGGGCTCTCAGGGGAAAAGAAATGCGGTGCAGGCAATGATAAGGGTTAGGAGCGCGGCTGCGCCAAGCGCGGTCAGATCGCGGGCTGCCAGGCGTGCGCTCTGCACCCTCGGCCACGTGCCCGCAAAGGCGCGCAGCTTGAGCGCGTCCTGCATGACGCGGCTCTTGTCAAAGGCGCGAACGAACAGGATGGCGACAAAGCTTGCAACCGTGCGGTAGGTGCGTCTGTTGCATCCCGGGGAGAAGCCGCGCAGCCGCGCGGCGTCCTTCAGCTGAGCGGCGATGAGCGAGAACGTGTTGATCTGGCGCGCGGTGAGCAGGAGCAGCGAGACGAGCTTTGCGGGAAAGCGAAGCGCCGTGAGCCCGCGGGCGAATTCCGAGAGCGTGAGCTCGCTCATCGTGGCGGTGAACCACAGAAAGGCCGCGTTGCACTTGAGCGTCGCTAGGAGCGCGATGAGAAGCCCTGCGCGGCTCGCCGCGAGGCCGGAGACGGAAAAGGCCGGCTCGCCCGGCACCGTGAACGGCGTGAAGAGCCAGATGAAGACGAGAAA
>DNLN01000069.1:2552-7123 GCA_003488465.1 Sutterella sp.
GCGTTGACCGAAGCGAGCCTA
The DNA here is from genome assembly GCA_003488465.1 of Sutterella sp. Classification (GTDB taxonomy): domain Bacteria; phylum Pseudomonadota; class Gammaproteobacteria; order Burkholderiales; family Burkholderiaceae_F; genus Duodenibacillus. The sequence continues at coordinate 2,574 of DNLN01000069.1, forward strand.
GCGAGTGCGACGCTTTTTGCCCGCGCGTCTAGCCGCAGGCACAGCGCCGCGGCAGCGGCAAGCGAAACCGCGGCGGCGGTGATGCTCGGCACGATCGCGCTCACGCACGCAAGCAGCGTGCCGGCGGCGATCCGCACTCGGGGCTCGGGCCGCATTCCCTACTCCCCCCGCTTCCTGCGAAAGTATGCGGCAACGCCGAAGAGCCCGACGAGCCAGCCGATGCCTCCCACGATGTCGGAGAGCTTCGGTCCCTGATCGGCGTTCTGCGCAAGGGCGCGCATCACGGGAGCAAGTTTCTTGTCGAGGGCCCGGTTGACAACGGCCTCAAGCTCGGCCTCCGTGAGCGCGGCTGCAGCGGTGGGCTGCGCCCGGGGTTCGCTCTGAGCGGCGGGATCGGGGCCGGCGGCGGGCTGACTGGCGGCCGGCGCGACGGAAGCAAAATCCGCGGCCGGCACCGTCCATTCGTTTCTGTGCCCCTCGCCCGCGTCGATGACGATGAGGATGTCGTGCGCGGCCTTGCGGACCTCGTCGGTGAGCGGGAAGCTCCATGCGCCCTGCCCGTCGGTTGCGCCGCTCGCGATGAGTGCGCCGGTTGTCCGGTCCGTGGCGCTCATCCGGGCGCCCTTAGCCTTTGCTCCGCCCGAGAACTTGGACTCGGTCTGGACGCTTGCTCCGTCGATCCATGCAAAGACATTCACGCGGTGCGCGAGCGCCTGGGAGGAAAACGCGAGCACGGGCGCGATGAGCGCCGTGCAGAGAATCTTTTTCACAGCGAGGACTCCTTGAGGAGTTCTGGCGCGGCGCGCAGGATGAACTTGCACGCAAGCGCCGTGATGATGCCTTCGGCGATCATGATGGGAAGGTGCGCGATGAGAAGCGCCCCCGCGGCGGCCCAGAAGCCCTCTTCGGTAAAGATGAGGGCAGTTGCCGTGAGCAGGCTCGAGACCAGGATCGCCGAGGCGCCGGCGATTGCCGCCGCAGCCATGAACCGTCCGTCCGCATGATCGCTGCTCTGTCCGCCCGAAATTGCGCTGAACAGATAGTGCGCCGCGACGGCCCCCGCTCCCATCGTGACGGTATTCACGCCGAGCACCGTGAGGCCGCCGAACTGCAGCAGCAGTCCCTGCAGGAGCAGCGCGATGAAGATCACCGGCACCGCCCCCCAGCCGAGCAGAACGCCGACGAGTCCGTTCAGAATCAGGTGCGCGCTCGAAATGCCCACGGGCACGTGGATGAGGGATGCGACAAAGAAAGCGGCTCCGGCGAGTCCTGCCGTCATGAGACGGTCCTCGCGGAGCTTCTTCAGGCCGAGGGCGATGCCCCCGGCAGCAAACGCGGCCCCGGCGATGAGCACCGGGGCGGAAAGTACGCCTTCAGAAATATGCATGAGCGCCTTGCTCAGTCGAATTTGGTCCAGAGAACGGCGCCGAGTTCGACATCCTTGTCCTTGCCGTCCTGCTTGAGCTTGTAGTCGGCGTCGGTGAGCGCTGCAAAGCCCCACCAGCCGGCCCAGGGCGCAGTGTACGTGAACACTCCGTTGCTGTCAGCCTTGATGACCTGCGTGACGTGGTGGTCGCTCGGGGCCTTCTTCCTGCCGTCCTTGTTGTAGAACTCGACTTCAACCTCGGCGCCGGGGACGGGCTTGCCGTCGACCAGAACGCGGCCCTGGAAGGTGTTCCCGGCCCAGTTGCCGAACGGGCGCGTGAGCGGAACGATTTCGGTCTTGGCGCCGACGGGCTCATCCCAGCCCTCTTCTTCGCCATAGGCTGGCACGACGACCTTGGTGTAGTGCACGATGAACTTGTCTTCGGCAGGCTCCCAGTACGCGGCGGGCTCGACGACGAACTGATACACGCCGGGGCGCTTGGCGGCAAAGGAGCTCTTCCAGGCAGCCTTGTCGAGGAACTTCGCCTTCTTGAGCGTCGCCTTGAGGTCGGTCTTTTTGCCGTCGGCGACGACGTAGAAGGCCTTGGGCTCGGCCATCGTCATGCCGTTGCCCTCGAACGGATGGGCAAAGGCGATGGTGAGATTGACCGTCGACTTCTTCTGGTCAGCCACAAAGGACTTGTCCGGAATCACCATGCCGAAGTGAGCCTGGGCGGCAAAGGACAGTGCGGTAAGCGCAGCGAGCGCAGAGAGCTTGAGTTTCAAGATGGTCTCCTGAAGGATAGTAAGAAGTAATAACAAATCGTATTACTTCATAATAATCCAAACTCGCCTCTGTCGCAAATGAATTGCTCGATTTGTTCTATTTGCTAAAAGTGTGGCAAGACACGGTTTTAGCAATTACCGGAGCAAACTGTCATCGAGCAGGAAATTGATGACCCCCACGCGGACGATCCCGTCCTCGTCGATGCGAGGCTTCATGTAGCCGCCGACCACGATGAGTTTCTTGAAGGAATCAGGAATGCGCCTCAGGGAGGCCTTCTCCTGCGCGATCTTGGAGTCTGAATCCATTCTCAGGGCGGACTGAATGTAAAACCGTTCGCTGCCTCGATTGACGACAAAATCGATCTCAAGGCCGCTTCGAACCGTTTTGCCGTCTTCACTTCTACTGAACCCCTCAACGACGCCTACATCCACGGAAAAGCCGCGGGCGCGAAGATCATTGAAAAGGATGTTCTCCATCAGGTGGCTTTCCTCGGTCTGCCTGAATTCGAGTCTTGCATTGCGAAGTCCGACATCTTCAAAGTAGATCTTGTAGGGAGACCCGATGTAGCGGCGACCCTTCACGTCGTAGCGCTTGGCGCGGGCAACAAGGTAGGACTCTTCAAGGCACCCGATGTAGCGCTCGATCGTTGTGTGCGAAAGACTCTGATGCGCTGCCGAGGCAAAGGTTCTTTCGATCTTGGTTGGGTTGGTCAGGGATCCGATTCCCGAAGCAAGAACGTTGAGAAGATCCTCAAGGGGGGCTTCCCTGCGGATGCCGTTGCGCTCCATGAGATCTCGGGTGTAAGTCGCTGCGAAGAGATTGGCGAGATACTCTTGCTTCGCCTGGTTGGTCGTGTAGCTGAGGATCTGCGGCATTCCCCCGTACACGAGGTAGTCATCCCAGGCCTCCAGCCTGTCCGCATAGGCCGTTGCAAACTCCGAAAAACGAAGCGGATGAAGTCGGACGACGTCTCCCCGGCCCCGGAATTCGGTCGCGATATCCGAGGCGAGGAATCGGGAATTGCTTCCGGTGACGTACAGATCGACATTGCCCTTGTGCAGCAGACTCGCGAGAACTTCGACAAAGTCGTCCATCATCTGCACCTCGTCAATGATGACGTAGTGCATGGCAGTCGGATCCGTCAGTTGGGCGCAGATGTGCTGATAGGCTTGTTCGGGATCGCGAAACCGTCGGTTTTCCAAGCCTTCCATCGTGAGTGTGATGATCTGGTCGCGTCGTACGCCCGTCTCGAGCAGATGCTGCACGAAGAGTTCGTTGAGCAGATAGGACTTGCCGCAGCGGCGCAGGCCGGTCACGATCTTGACGAGTCCGTTGTGCTTGCGCTCGATCAGTCGCTGCAGATAAAGATCGCGGCGGATTTGCATGCTATTTCCTAAAAACGTGTATTGCCACAATTTTAGTAAATAGAAGTGCAAGTTGGAAAGCCGTTGTCCCGGTCGCGGATCTTCGGCCTGTTCCGCCCAGCTGGCTCGGCTAAAATGCCTCCCTGGCCGGTCGGCCCCCTTCCCTCTTTGTTATTTCAGAGCTTTTGAGATGGATATCCAGAAAGACAACCAGATGTACATGCAGATCGCGCACATTGCCGCCAAGCGCAGTTACGCGAAGCGCCTTCAGGTGGGCTGCGTGATCGTCAAGAACAACTCGATCATCTCCTTTGGCTGGAACGGGATGCCCACGGGCTATGACAACTGCTGCGAGTATGAGGTCGACGGCAAGCTCGTCACGCGCCCAGAGGTGCAGCACGCCGAGCTCAACGCCGTCGCAAAGCTCGCCTACAACGGCTACTCCAGCCACGGCGCAAGCATCTATGTAACGCACAGCCCCTGCATTCACTGCGCGCTGCTCATCCAGAAGTGCGGCATCGTGGCCGTGTACTACCACGAGATCTACCGGGACGATCTCGGGATCCAGTTCCTCAAGAAGGCAGGCATCAAGGTCGAGCGTCTCTGAGCGTCTCCGCCCCGGACGCGATCGAGGGGATCGGAAGATCCTCCAGCGCTTCCAGCCATCCAAGCCTTTGCGCGATCCGCCGGAAGGCGCCTTCAAGCGGCGCCCTGACGGTCAGTTCCTCTCCTGTCTCCGGATCGCGAAAGGCGATCCCGGCGCTGTGCAGCATCAGCCGCCCTTCTCCGAAATAGTCGGCAAGCGCCCGATTCAACGGGCCCTTGCCGTACGTTGCGTCGCCGATGATGGGGTGCGAGACGGACTTCAGGTGCCGTCTGATCTGGTGCCGCCGTCCCGTCAGAGGCTGCGCGGCAATGAGCGAGAGGCGCGTTGCCTCATACGGAGCGCTTGCCACCGGAACTGTCGCCGTGGCAAGCGGCAGGATGCGCGTTGAGGCGGGCTTGAGTTCCTCGACCTGCCTGCCGAGCGCCTC
>DNLN01000177.1:0-3116 GCA_003488465.1 Sutterella sp.
GGCGTGGCAAGCCCGAGCGCGCAGGGGCAGGAGATCACGAGCACGCTCACGCCCATGAGGCATGCGACATCCCAGCTTTTGCCAAGCGCAAGCCAGACCAGCACCGTCACGATTGCAACCGCAATCACCGCCGGCACGAACACGCCGCTGATTCTGTCGGCCATGCGGGCGACAGGCGCCTTGCTGCTGGTCGCGTCATCGACAAGCGCGATGATCCGGGAAAGGGCGGTGTCTTTGCCCACGCGCGTGACGCGCATCTTGAGAAAACCGGACTTGACGAGCGTTGCGCCGGTGAGCGCATCGTCCCGCTTCTTTTCAACGGGAACCGACTCGCCCGTGATGCTCGCTTCGTCGACCGAGCCTTCCCCCTCAAGCACGAATCCGTCCACGGGAACCCTTGAGCCGGTCCGCAGGATGACCGTGTCGCCCACCATCACCTCGTCAACGGGCACGGTGCGCTCGGCGCCGCCCCGCTCCACCACGGCCTCGGGCGGCACTAGGTTCATGAGCCGCTCAATCGCCCCGGTGGTCCTTGCCTTGGAGCGCGCTTCAAAGAACTTGCCCACCGTGATGAGCGTGAGGATCATCGCGGCCGAGTCAAAGTACAGATGCTCGCCGTACCAGGCTAGGGATGCGGCATCGGAAGCGGCCTGCGCGTGCAGCATGCAAAAGAGCGACACGAGCGCCATGAGAAGCGCGGCCGAGGAGCCGATGGCAACCAGCGAATCCATGTTGGGCGAGCGCTGCCAGAGCGCCTTGTAGCCCACCCGGTAGAACTTGAAGTTCAGGCCCACCACGGGAATCGTGAGCAGGAACTGCGTGAGCGCAAGCGCGGGGGCATGCGCCGGATCGGCAAGATACGGGGGCAGCGGCAGCCCCAGCATCGGCCCCATCGCCAGATACATGAGAAGGGCGCAGATTGCGATGGAGAGCGCAAGGCGCGTGAGAATCGAGCGCGCCTGCTCGTCCTGCCCGTCGGCGGCAGAGGGTCTCCGGGAGCGCTTCTCGGCCGCAGGGGAATCCGCCGGGCTCGCTCCATAGCCGGCCGCCTCGACGGCTCTGCAGATCTGCTCGTCGCTTGCCGCATCGCTCTCAAACTCCACCACCATGGAATTCTTGAGGAGGTTGACCGAAACATCGCCCACTCCGGCAATCGGACGGACCGCCTTTTCCACGCGCGCCGAGCAGGCCGCGCAGCTCATGCCGGTCACATTGAACTTGTGTTTGACTTGGGACATTGCCTGAAAAATCGAAATGATTCTTGATTCGGGAGATTCTAAAAGATACAATCAAAAACTCAAGAACACACCTTTTTGAAAGGTACTTACCAAAAAGATACCATGAGCGAACTTTCAAATCTTCCGCCCTGCTGCCGCGGCGCTGCGGCCGACGACCCCGTGCACTGCCCCGTCGAGTCCACCCTCGCCCTCATCGGCGGCAAGTACAAGGCGCTCATCCTGTGGAAGCTCGTCGGCAGAACGAGGCGCTTTTCCGATCTGCAGCGGCAGGTGCCTGCGGCAACGGCAAAGATGCTCACGCAGCAGCTGCGGGAGCTGGAGCGAGACGGACTCGTGCTTCGCAAGGTCTATCCGGTGGTGCCGCCCCGCGTCGAGTACTCACTCACCGAGGCAGGCAACAGCATCCGGCCCGTGCTGCAAGCCATGTACGACTGGGGCGAGACCTATCTGGCAGGAAAGGGACTTGAGGCGAACTGCGGCATGGAGCCGCTCGAGCGCGACCAGGAGGCTGCCTGATGACCGAGCAATACAAGAATTCGCTGCTGCTTCTCATCACGGCGGCAATCTGGGGCTCGGGCTTCGTTGCCCAGGCGCTCGGCATGGAGCATGTCGGCCCATTCACCTTCACATGGGCCAGGTCCCTGATCGGCGGTCTGTTTCTTCTTGCCGTCATCCCTTTTCTGGAGCGCTCGAAAGGCGCTTCATCAAGGCGCGGCCTGCAGGGCAGTCCCTGGAAGAACAAGACGCTCTGGATCGGCGGGTTCCTGTGCGGCACCATGCTGTTCGTGTCCGAGTCGCTGCAGCAGTTCGGCATCATGCAGACCACGGTTGCCAAGGCGAGCTTTCTCACCAGCCTGTACATCCTGATCGTGCCGATACTCGGGATCTTCCTGCGCAGAAGAACCTTCTGGAACGTCTGGGCGGGCGTTGCGATCGCCGTCGCGGGGCTGTACCTGCTCTGCGTCAAACCCGGCGACTCCCTGAAGCTTTCTGCCGGAGACACGCTGGTGATTCTCTGCGCGTTCTCGTTCTCGCTTCACATCCTCGTCATCGACCGCTTTGCTCCGCTTGTGGACGCAGTGCGCCTGAGCTGCCTGCAGTTTTTCATCGGATCGGTCTGGGGAGCCGTGATGATGGCGCTCTTTGATCCGCCGACGCTCGAGGGCCTGCGCGGCGCACTCGGAGCAATCCTCTTTGCCGGCGTCATGAGCAACGGGGTTGCCTACACGCTGCAGACCGTCGCCCAGAAGGGCATCAATCCGACAATCGCCTCGCTCATCATGAGTCTGGAGTCGGTCTTCGGAACCCTTGCCGGCTGGCTCATCATGAATCAGACGCTTACCGCACGGGAAACTGTCGGCTGCGCCGTCATGGCCACGGCAATCGTGCTGGCGCAGCTGCCGCCCAAGTTGTTCATGAAGCGCTGGACGCTCTGATTGAGAGCTTTTTCCAAGAAAAACAATGGTTGTTCACTAATTGCTATTTGTCAGACAGCATAAACCAGCAATCATTCCGGTTCACTCAGCAACGAGCTTTGCCGTGAAGGCGATTCTCCTTGGCGTCATCATGCCCGGGAACCGGATGACATAGGCCTGATGTTCGGTGTCGATGAGCTCGATCGTCCCGATGCCGAATACCGGATGCCGCACGCTGTCGCCCACTTCAAACACCGCAGTTTCCTCTTCATCAACGAGGTGCGTGCTCCGATAGGAGACAAAGCGCCTTGCGTCATCCAGGAACCCGTCCGTGAGTTCGGGATCGAACGTGATGAGCCCCTTGCCGATGTCAAGGATGAAGCGCGACGGATACCGGGTCGATCCGTCCTGATTGCGGCCGGCGGATTCGGAAAGAAACAGGCTGTCCCGAGCACGCGTCATG
>DNLN01000177.1:3178-6857 GCA_003488465.1 Sutterella sp.
AGCCGCCGCTCCTCCTCCATGCCGGCAAGCGTCTTCGTTTTCTTTGAGGGAAAGATCCCCTCGTTGAGGGCCGCGAGGAACACGTGCTCGAATTCAAGGCCCTTGGCGGCATGGACCGTCATGAGCTTGACCCGGTCGTCCTTTTCCGAAAGATCCGCATTCGTAAAGAGCGCCGCATGCTGCAGATAGTGCTCGGCGGTCACCTCCTCGCCGCTTTGCGATTCGAACTCATAGACCGATTGCTTGAGCTCGGCCAGGTTGTCGAGCCGGGTCTGGCTGCCCTCGGTGCGAAGCGCCGCCTCGTATCCGCTCTCGTCAAGAATCGCCGAGAGCGTCTCGGATACCGAACCGGCGGAAAGCGCAGAGCTGAAGCGCTCGACCAGCTCCACGAACCTTGCGGCCTGCGTCCCACGGAAGACCGCGTCTCCGAGCGTCAGCTGCAGCGCTCGGTACAGCGAGCAGCCGAGCCGCTCGGCGGTCTGGGTGAGAAACTGCATGCGCCTTGCGCCCATGTTTCTCTTCGGGCGGTTGATGATCCGGGCAAACGAGAGGTCGTCCCGGTAAGTCATCATCCGCAGGTAGCTCAGGGCGTCCTTGATCTCCGCCCGCTCGAAGAAGGGCAGCCCGCTGTAGATCGTGTACGGAATCTTCTGCTTGACGAGCGCCTGCTCGATGGAGCGCGTCACGTAGTGGGCGCGGTACAGGATCGCCATGCTGCGGTAGTTCTGGCCAGCATCCCTCAGCCTGCCGATTTCCCGCGCGATCCGCTCGGCCTCATGCGCTTCGTCCTCGGCATGGTGGCAGATGACCGCAGGGCCGCTTCCGCGCATTGCAACGAGCTCCTTTTTCATGCGCGTGCGGTTGGCGGCGATGAGCGAATTTGCCGCGGCGATGATCTCAGGACTCGAACGGTAGTTCTGATTCATCATGATGGTGCGGGTCCCGGGAAAGCGCTTGTCGAAGTCGAGCAGGTACTTCACGTTCGCCCCGCGCCAGGTGTAGATCGTCTGGTCCGGGTCTCCCACGACAAAGAGGTTCTTATGGTAGCCGGCAAGGATCTCCATCAGCTGGTACTGAATCATGTCGATGTCCTGAAACTCATCGATCATGATGTACTCGAGCCGCTCCTGCCATCTGAGCCGCACGGTCCTGTCAAGCTCGAAGATGTGGATCGTGAACTTGAGCAGGTCGTTGTAGTCAAGCCCGAAGCACTTCTTCTGCTGATAGAGGTACCCGAGGAAAATGATGTCCTTGGGAGTGCTCGCCGCCAGATATTTTGCGCGCAGGTCATCGAGCGAGAGCGCGATGAGATCCTCGTAGTAGCGGGGCTGCCCAAAGAGCTTTTCCATCTCGATCATGTCCCGCGCGGCCGAGAACGTCATGTGCCGCAGCGTGAGTCCCCGCTCCTCGTACACCGTCGCAAGCATGGCGTCGATGTCGGCGTTGTCAAGGACAAGAAAGCTCTTCGGATAGCCCACGATGTGGCTCTCCTCGTGCAGAACCGTTACGCAGAAGCTGTGGAAGGTGCACACCATGCCGGTATCGTTGTCGCCCGTGAGGCTGTGGATGCGGGCGCGCATCTCGCTTGCTGCCTTGTTGGTGAAGGTCACGCACAGGATGTTGCCGGGCAGGATGCCGATGTCGTTCACAAGGTAGGCAAAGCGCCGGGCGAGCGCACGGGTCTTTCCTGAGCCGGCACCCGCAATCACGCGGATGTACCCCTCGGTTGCGCTCACCGCCTCGCGTTGCGCTTCATTCAGGCCTTCGAAGATATCGCTCATGTTGCACGTCGTCCGTCTTTCTCCTGTCTCTCGATTGTAGGCAATTTGCTCCCGGCGGTTTGCTCCGCGAAGCGCGGGGCATCGTGGTATCGTTTTCAAACTTTGAATCACAAGGGACTTCGTTCATGACACCCTACACGGCCGAGGGCATCCTTGCCCTGCTCACGAAACTGTGCGCCATCGCCAGCATCTCCGGTCACGCCGAACAGGAAAACGCCTGTGCGCGGCTGATCTATGACGAACTCAAATCGATTCCCTGCGCGGGCGGCAACGAGCTTGACGTGAAGTTCATCGCTTGCGAAGCGGACGCCTTGAAGCGCAAGGCCGTGTATGCGCTGCTCACTCCGGCGCAGCCCGCCCCCCGCACCGTGCTTCTTACGGGACACTTCGACGTGGTCGACACGGCCTGCTACGGGGAGCTCAAGGAGCTTGCGTGCGATCTGCCGGCGCTGACGCGGAAGCTGCGCGAACTCGGGGGCCTTGCGCCCGAAGCGCAGGCCGACCTTGAGAGCGGCAACTGGCTCTTCGGCCGCGGCTCGATGGACATGAAGGCCGGGCTTGCCCTGTTCATCGCGGCGATCGGCAGATACGCCGCCCAGGAGAGTCTCGGCGTCAACATCGCCTTCCTTGCCGTGCCTGACGAGGAGGCCAACAGCGCCGGCATGCGGGGCTCGATGCGCGAGTTCTGCACGCTGCTTGCCGAGCGCGGCATCAAGCTCAACGCGGCGCTCACTGGGGAGCCCTGCTTCTGGACGAAGGCGACAAGCGAAACGCCCGCCGCGCGCCCCTACTACACCGGCTCGACCGGCAAAATCATGCCGGCGTTCCTCGCCGTTGGTCAGGGCGCACACATCGAAAACTACTTCAACGGCCTGTCCTCGGCGCTCATGATCTCCAACGTCGTGCGCACCCTCGAGGCGAGCCCGGCGCTGCAGGAGCGCACCGTGGACGGCGTGCTTCTCTCGCCTGCGGCCTGCCTGTCGATGCAGGTGCGGCGCGACTCCTACTCGGTGACGCTCCCCGAGCGTTCTGCCGCATACTTCAACGTGCTTTGCGTCGAGCGCACGCCGCTTGAGATCCTGCAGATCTGCCGCAAGGCGGCCAGCGCCGCCGCAATGGAAACACTCGCCGCAGTCGGACGCGCCGCGAGGGCCTACGGCAAGAGCGTGCCGCTGCCCGCAATCGACGTCTTCACCGTCGCCGAACTCGTGCAAATGCGCGCCGCCCAGACCCATGCGAGCAAGGAAGCGGTCATGGAGGAGCTCAGGGCCTTCGCGCAGTCGGTGCCTTCGGACCTTGACGCAAGGGAGATCTCGCTTCGCACCTTCGAGCATCTCGCGGACTGCGTGCGGCTCGCCAAACCCGCGATCATCGTCGGATTCGTTCCGCCCTACTACCCAGCCCTCTACAACCGCAACCGCACCGAGGATGAAAAGCGGCTGCGCCGGATCGTCATGAAGACGGTTGAGGAAGCGGGCCGGCTCGCCGGAGACGGCGCCACGAGCTACACCGAGGTCTTCATGGGCATCAGCGACCTCTCGTTCCTCGGCTTTCAGGGCGAGGAGCAGGCGCTGCTCGCACTCAAGGACAACATGCCCGGCTGGGGCGTTGCATACGACCTGCCGATCGAGCAGTTGCTCTCGCTCGACGTGCCCGTCGCCAACATGGGCCCTGCGGGCCGGGACGCCCACAAGGACACCGAGCGCCTTGAGCTGCGGTATTCGCTTGAAGTTGCGCCAAAGCTCCTCGTCGCGGCCATCGACGAAATCGCCCGCGGCTGATCCGTGGCCAGGGCATGAGGAAAGCGCCCGGACCGCTCAGCAATCCAGGCGCCCTCTTCGCCCCTTGGGTGCCTCTCAAGGGGCGTCTTCCATTGCTTTCCGTCAGAAGCGCATTCC
>DNLN01000052.1:0-784 GCA_003488465.1 Sutterella sp.
CGGGTGCGGCGGGCCTGATTCGGCCAGCGCTAGAACTTCCAGCGGATGCCTGCGTTGGCGCTCCAGGAGTTCTTGTAGCCGCCCGTGATGTACTCGGCGTCGCTCCAGAGATACGAGTCCTTGCCGATCGCGTAGTTGAAGCCCGCGCCCACGTCGTACCAGGTCTTCTTGCCCTTCATGTGGCGGGAGACCTCGTCGCGGCCGTCGGTGCTGGTGAGATGCATGCCACGGCGTCCGGCGAAGTCATGCAGCACATCGGCCTTGACGTACCAGTTCTGAGGCTTGCTGCGATCCCCGAGGTCCTGCCCGAAGCGCAGACCCGCACGGCCAATGAGGCTCTTCATGGAGTCCTGGTGGCCCCTGGCAGCCTCGGTGGCCTGGAAGTTTGCGCCCTTTACGAGCGTACCCTGGATCTGAACCTGAGGCTCGATGAAGAGCTTGCGCTTTTCGCTGAGCTCGAAGTGGCGGCCGAGTTCAATGCTTGCGCTGCCGAAGGCCGTGTTGTACCGGCCCCGGACGTTCGTGCCGAGTTCATCGGTTGTGTTGTGCTTGCTGCGGATGCTGCCGGCGTGCAGCACGAGGTCGTAGTACCAGTCGTTGTCGCTGCGCCAGGTGTCGTACACGGTGAGGGCGTAGCGCTCGGCCTTGCCCTTGCCGCCCTGGAAGCGCACGCTGTCCTCGGCATAGTCGAGGGCGACGCCGATGTTGTGCTCGCCGTGTTCGGTGAGGCGCTGCCCGTCAAGGCCGACCTGAATCATCGAGATGCGGTTCTTCACGCCGGCGG
>DNLN01000052.1:826-3645 GCA_003488465.1 Sutterella sp.
GCCGGCGGGCGCCTTACGCGTTCTCTTCCGCAGCGATGTCGCTGAACAGACTCTCGAACATCGGCCAGTAGGTGGCGTACGTGACCGTGGAGAGGATGAACGCGATCGGAGTGAGGATGAACAGGTTGATGCTCTGCAGCCCGGCGGCGTTGATGAGCCAGATGCTCGCCCAAGAGATGCCGACCGTCACGAAGACGATGATCACGCCCAGCACAAGGATGGGCAGGATGTTTCTCACGCATCCGAAGAACGAGTAAAAGAGCGATTTTCCCCAGGTCATGCCGCGCTCGGAGACAAGAAGCGGCGAGAACCAGGTCGCCATGAGCCCGGGGATGTAAAGCAGCATCGCCGCCGCGAGCGCCCCGTACGGAATGTGCGCGGCTACGCTCGACCAGTCAAGCCGGCCGTCCTTGACGACCCACTGCGAGATGGCGTCCGCCGAGAGGATTCCGTACACCGCGTTGCAGGTGATGAGCACGAACCCGAACACGAGGCCGACCCGGATGAGCTGGGCGGTCATCCTTTTGTCGCGAAAGAGCTCTGCAAGACTGCCGTAGCTGGGCGAGCCGCCCTGGAGCGCGGCTCTTGCCGAGCGCGCAATCCAGACCGAGCCAAAGGGCATGAAGACTGCCGAAAACACGAACCCGAAGAAGGGCACGGCCGAGAGCAGCCCCATGGCGAAGAGGTAGCAGAAGGTGATGCTTGCAAGGGCAAAGGGCTGCCTGGCGGTCGCCCTGACGGCAGACTTGTACCAGGCGATGCCGGCCGAGGGGCCGAGCGTGCGGCTGAGGTGGGTTTTATCCATGAGGTAAGTCAATTCCTGCTGGGCCACGGCAGCTCGCAGCCAAGGCGATCCTTGAGGACGCGCTCGAAGTGCGTGGGGTCGTGGGGCGTTAGGAGGGCCGCCTTTCGCGGCAGATAGAAATCGTAGAGGCGGCTCATCCAGAAGCGAAGCGCTGCGGCGCGCAGCATGTCGCGCCACAGGCCCCGTTCGGCATCGGTGAGCGGCCGCACGGCATCGTACGCGTTGATGAACGCCGCGGCCTTTTCGGGGATGAATCTGCCGCTAGAGGGATCGATGCACCAGTCGTTCATCGTGACCGCAAGGTCGTAGAGCCAGGGCACGCAGCCCGCGAAGTAAAAGTCAAAGACGCCGGCGACATGCGCGCCGGGGGTGCCCGCATCGGCAATGAGCGTGTTGTTGCGAAAGAGATCGCAGTGGCAGGCCGAGACGGTGAGCGAGCGGTAGGCCGGGCTGGCCATGACTTCGCTCTGGTGGGCGATCTCGGACTCATAGAGTTCGCTGATCGCTGCGGGCACGTGGGGCTTTACTTTCTGAGCGGCCATCTTCCACCAGGCGAGCCCCCTCAGGTTCTCCTGAAAGATCGGGAAGTCCCGGGCGGCAAGGTGCATCTGCGCCAGAAGCGCGCCCATGGAGCGGCATTCGGGCAACCCCATGTCGGCGAGCTCTTCGCCCTCGAGCCGGTTTGCGATCGAGCAGGGCTTGCCGCAGACCGTCGCCAGAAGCGATCCGGAGCGGGTTCTCTGGGGGCGTGCCACGCGGCAGCCGCGGGCGGCAAGATGGTCGCAGAGCTCCAGATAAAAGGGAAGCTCCCTGGCGCCGAGCCGCTCGAAGACGGTGAGCACCCAGCGGCCCTTGTCGGTATCAAGGAAGTAGTTGGTGTTCTCGATGCCCGAGGCGATTGGCTGCAGCGCCTTGAGCGAGCCGATCGAAAAGTCCGCTAGGAGCGCCTTGGCGAGCTCCTCGGAGATTTCCGTAAAGACAGCCATGAAGCGGTCCTACCAGCCGAACTTGATGAACTTGGGGGTGCCGAGCGTGGACTGCGAGTTCTGGCCCGGAGCCGTGTCGATCGGACGGTCGCTTCTGTTTTCCATCGTGTAGGGGATCTCGGTGATGCCCGAGGTCACCCGCACTTCCGTCACGCGGTTGTTCTGGTCGTGGTACTCCTCGATTCTCGTGCGTCCGCCGACGGTGCCCTTCGGAGACTCGTACGTGGTCACGCGCTCGGAAGCCGGACGGCGCTGCTCGGCGGCCTTCCTTGCCCGGGCCATGTCCTCGGCTGAGGGTTCAAGGCGGGAGGCCTGGCGGGGCGACTCCACGGAAACGGTCTCCCGAATCACCTGGGCCCGCGGCGCGTAGTGAGCCGAGGGGTTCATGGCGGGGGGCCTGGGTGCGTCAGCGCCGAAACTGCTCGAAGCAACAAAAATCAGCGCCAGCGCTGCAACGGAAACTTGGGTGCGGAACATCGCAATAACTCCAGACTTCTCGCGGCCGTTTCGCCTGGCGAAATCCCAGCCGCATTGATATTTCTTTTCCCCTATTATGCACTGTGTTTTTTCGGAAACCAGCAACAGCTGCCGCTTTTTGTTCGGTTCCTCCGCGTCTGTGTCGCCATGTTTGAGACACAGACGCCTGCAAACTGGGTCGATCATGTCAAAACTCCTTCTCATCGATGGTTCGAACTATCTTTTTCGCGCCTTTCACGCATTGCCGCCGCTCGCAACCAGCCGGGGCGAGCCCTCGGGTGCGATCAAGGGATTTCACTCGATGCTCGGCAATGTGACGCGGATCGTCAAACCCGATGCGATCGCCTGCGTGTTCGATGCCCCGGGAAAGACCTTCCGGCACGAGATGTATCCCGAGTACAAGGCAAACCGCCCGCCGATGCCCGAGGAGCTGCGCAGCCAGATCGAGCCCGTGAAGGAACTCGTGCGCCTCATGGGGATTCCGCTCATCATCGTCCCTGGAGTCGAGGCCGACGACGTGCTCGCAACGCTCGCGGGGCGTGCTTCGGCCG
>DNLN01000052.1:3766-4192 GCA_003488465.1 Sutterella sp.
GTCACGCTCATCAACACCATGACCCGGCAGATCCTCGATCGCGCCGGAGTGTTCGAAAAGTACGGCGTGTACCCCGAGCGCATCATTGACTATCTCGCCCTCATGGGGGACAAGGTCGACAATGTTCCGGGCATCAACAAATGCGGCCCCAAGACGGCCGCCAAATGGATCGCCGAGTACGGAAGCCTTGACGGCGTGATCGAGCATGCCGGTGAGGTGACGGGCAAAATCGGCGAGTACCTGAGGGAGGGCATCGCAGGGCTAGCGATGTCCCGCGCGCTCGTTACGATCAACCGCGAGGCCCCTGTCGCCGAGGATCCCCGCGACCTGATTCAGCAAGCGGCTCAGCAGGACAAGCTCACCGAGTTCTTCCTTCGCTGGGAGATGAGCGCAGGCAGAAAGGCTGCCGTGAAAAAGCAGGCCGTA
>DNLN01000068.1 GCA_003488465.1 Sutterella sp.
CTATCCAACTGAGCTACTGGCGCACTGAATCTTGAACGAGTCAAGATGGCGGAGAAGGAGGGATTCGAACCCTCGAGACCCTTAATTTTGGATCTGCGCCCTTAGCAGGGGCGTGCCTTCAGCCACTCGGCCACTTCTCCGTAGAACAAGCTTCAGCCCGTTCAGGAAACCGAGATACTACAGCAAACCGACCTCAATATCAAACCTTTTTGCCCTGATTTTTGCAACGGCAGGTGCGGTCGGTCAGGTTCTTCCGCCTCTGGACCGCAGGCAAGCGCAGAAATGAAAACACCCCGTGAAACGAATTTCACCGGGTGCTGAAGTGCGGCGGAGAAGGAGGACTCGAGCCCCTTGCCTGCCGGCAGGCCGCGAGCAAGGGACGTCTTCCTTCAGTCTGCCGTCACGCTATTTCGAAGCCTTGGCTGCAGGTTTCCTAGCCGTGCGCGGCTGGTTGAACACGCGCACCTCGGGCGCCGGCCCCTTCCAGACCGAAACGCGCACGTTGGCGGTCGAAGCAAGGTTGCCGCGCGCGAGCTTCGAAGTGGGCTTGTCGAGGACGAGCGTGTTGGCATTGCCGTGGACGTCGATCTCTTCCTTGCCCACGACGCGAGGGTCGAACCAGGCGCCGTGATGGATGACGATCGAGCCCGGAATGATGCGCTCGGTCACGATGGCGCCGACCAGCACCTTGCCGCGGCGGGACTGCACAAGGCAGATGTCGCCGTTCTTGACGCCGTACTTCTCGGCGTCGGCCGGATTGATCCACATCGGCTCGCGGTCCTCGATCTGGCCGCGCATGCGGTTGTTCGTGCAGTCGAGCTGGCTGTGCATGCGGTAGCGGCTCTTGCAGGCCACAAGGGCGAGCGGATACTGCTTGCTTGCCTTTGCCACGCCCTCGGTTGCCTCGAAGTACGTCGGGTGGCCCTTGCAGTCTTCGTACTTGTAGCCGGCGATCTTGTTCGAGAACAGGACGATCTTGCCGGTTTCCGTGCTGAGCGAATTCTTGACCGGATCCTGCCTGAAGGCAGCGAAGGAGACGAAGTTGCGGCTCTCTTCGGTGACGTCGAACATCAGGTATTCGTTCTTCCAGAACGTATCGAAGTCCGGCATGTTCAGGCCCTTTCTGGTGCCGAACTTGCGGGCGTTCTCGTACAGACGGCGGATCCAGCCCATCTCGTCGAGCCCTTCGGTGTATTCCTTGCCGATGCCGAGCTTCTCGGCGAGCAGGCTGAAGATCTCGTAGTCGGTCTTGGACTCGTACTGCGGTTCGATGGTCTTCTTCATGGCGACGAAGCCGTCATTGGAGTACGTGCCGATGTTGGTGATGTCGTTGTGTTCGAAGACCGTGCAGGCCGGCAGGACGATGTCGGCATGGCGGGCGGTGGCGGTCCAGACATAGTCGGTCACGATGACCGTGTCCGGGCAGCGGAAGGCGCGTGCCACCTGGTTGGTGTCGGGGTGATGGGCAAACGGGTTGCCGCCGGCCCACATGACCAGATGGAATTCAGGGAAGGTCACCTTCTTGCCGTCGTAGTCGACGACCTTGCCCGGATGCTGAAGCGCATCGGACACGGCGGCAACCGGCAGCACCCTGCTGCCCTTCCAGGGCTTCTTCACGGGCTTCACGGGCTGAACGGCTGCCGGAATCTGGGCAAGGAACACGCCGTTGGAAGCCGGAGTGCCGCCCGAAGAGTAGTGGTAGTTGGTGCCGAATCCGCCGCCGGGCAGGCCGATCTGGCCGAGCACGCTTGCGAGCGCAACCCCCATCCAGTGGGGCTGCTCGCCGAAGTCCACGCGCTGGATGCCCCAGCCGAACATGATCATGGTCCGGTGCTCCTGGCATTCGTGTGCGAGTGAGCGGATTTTGTCGGCGGGAACGCCGCAGATTTTGCTGGCCCACTCGGGAGACTTCTTCACGCCGTCCTCGTCGCCCATGATGTAGGCGCGCAGTTCTTTCCAGCCGCTCGTGTACTTTTCAAGGAACGCGTGATCGGCCTTGCCCGTTTCTTCGAGCTCATAGATCATGGCCGCCATCATGGCGACGTCAGTGCCCGGATTGAGGCCAACCCACTCGCTGCCGAGGTACTCGGCAGTGTCGGTTTGGATGGGATTGACGGAAATGGTGCGAGTGCCCTTCTTTTTGAGCGCACGGAAGTAGCCCGCATGATTGTGCAGCGTCGTTACCCAGTCGATGTCATTGGTGACCAAGGGGTCGCAACCCCAGAGCACGACGCGCTCGGAATTTGCGATGACCACGTCCCAGCTCGTGCTGGCCGGATCTCCCGCACCGACGGCGTAGGGCATGATCGTGTTGATGGCGCCGGTCGAGTAGCTGTTGCGGCGGCCGACAAAACCGCCCATCAGGTTGAGCAGGCGGTGCTGCAGGCCGATTGCCGCATTGACCTTGCCGGTGGACATCCAGCCGTAGGAGGAGCCGTAGACGGCAGAGGGTCCGTACTGGTCATAGACACGCTGGATTTCCTTGGCGGCAAGCGTCAGAGCCTCCTCCCAGGAAACCCGCACGTACCTGTCCTTGCCGCGCATTTTCCTTGAGGCTGAGCCGGATTTGAGATATCCCTCGCGAACCATCGGGTAGCGGATGCGTGCGGGGCTGTATGGCAGTTCTGCAAGGCCCTGCAGGTTCGGGCTCGGCGCATAGTCGTGCTCGAACGGCTTGATCGCAACGATTTTTCCGCCCTTGACATAGGGGCGGACAATGCCCCAGCGGCTGGCTGTGATGGATGTGCCTTCGTTGACTGTCGATTTTCCAAGGTCGTAAGTTCCGGTCAGGGAAAGATCGGATGCGGGCAGGGGAGAAGGCTCAAAGAGCGCGGCGCTTTTTTCCGAAGCGCTGTAGCCTTCATGCCCGTTGGAGACCGTGGCGGGAGCCTGCTGCGCATGAGCGGCAGGCGGCAGGACGGCAGCGGCCGATGCGGCGGCTGCGGTCTTGAATAGGGAACGGCGAGAAATGTCGGTCATAGATTGACTCCAGAGAAAGGCTGCCGGCCAGGTGCAGCTTCAGCCATGAGCCTTCGGTTCGCAATTTGCTCCGGGAAGTTCCTATGGGCACTTCCCGGAAGTTGGAAATTTCTGAAAGGAAATTCACTGCCGCCATTCTATGGACGAAGTAGCAGGGGAAACGCGGGAACAACGGTCGATTTGAGTTCAATATTGCGTTATTCAACAGACGCCACAGGCTGTTGATCCCCGCCTTTGTTGAGAATCATTCTCGATATGCGGAAAGAGCATATCGAATCGGTGAAAACCCTAACATCTCCCCCGGATCGAGCTGGCCATGCCGTCAGGAGCTTTTCTCCTGCATCACGCCTGAGGTGTCGCAGGAGCAGGCGCTGGCGGCTTCCCTCGCAGCCTTTTCGGCCCGCCACTTGACCATTGCCTCGTAGGAAAACTCGCACCCGCACCACTGTTGGTTGTAAAAGTTGTTGAGTCGGATGAGCTCGCGGCGACGCTCCTGCAGCCCGTCCTTGCGCCAGTTTTTCGCCCAGTAGAGGACGCTGGGGACAAGTTCCTGCGCGCGCCTGCCGGCGGCATCGACCTGCTCAAGACTCTTCCAGCGACTAGAAGCAAGGCTTGTCGTGAACCGGGCAAATCCGAGCTCGGCGCACTTGCGGGCGGCCGCTTCAAGCCGCATGTCGAAACAGCTCTGGCATCTGCGGCCGCGCTCAGGCTCGCGCTCAAGCCCCTTCACCCGCTCGCGCCATGCGTCATGCTCCCAATCTCCGTCGATCACCGTGAGACCGAGTCCTTCGGCATACCTTGTGATCTCTTTCTTGCGCTTTTCGTATTCCTCGCGCGGGAAGATGTTCGGGTTGTAGTAGTAGATGGTCGGGCGGATGTCGTGGGCGAGCATCCATTCGATGATGGCCGCGCTGCAGGGGGCGCAGCAGCAGTGAAGGAGGACTTGTTCCATGATTACCTTGTCAGGTCAAGCGCTTTCATGATGGCAAGGACGGTCGAGAGTTTCGGGTCGCCTTCGTCGGACAGCGCCTTGTACAGCCCCGCCCGCGTGAGTCCCGAGGCTCTTGCAACACCCGAGATCCCCTTGGCCTTGGCGATTCGGTTCAGGGCCTGCTTGATCAGCCGGCCGTCGCCCTTGTCTTCGAAAAAGCAGGCTGCCAGGTACAGCCGTGACGCTCCCTCGCTTTCAAGAGCGTCGGCAGCTGCTGCGGGGGCGGAATCTTCTGCGGGAATCGGAACTGTCGATGTCATACGGAGTGCAAGCTCAAAAAATCGTAAACCGCAGTATACATGAATTTGACAACTGCAGTAGACAGGCTGTGCGGTGTGCGAAACGATTGAAAAACGTTCAAAAACAAAACGATAGAAAGAATCATCCTGTTTTTTGCAAAGAAAGTTTTGAGCCGCTGTTTACTTTCAATTTTTTTTGTGTAAGAATGCGCCTCTCAAAAATTTTCCGCCTCCCGCGAGCCTGAGGGCAGCGAGAGCACAACAATAAAAACTTACAGGTATTTCAATGCCCACTATTCGCGTCAAAGAGAACGAACCGTTTGAGGTTGCACTGCGCCGCTTCAAGCGCACGATTGAAAAGTCCGGCCTGCTCACCGAGCTGCGCGCCCGTGAATTTTATGAGAAGCCCACGGCTGAGAGAAAGCGCAAGAAGGCTGCTGCTATCAAGCGTCACTACAAGCGTCTGCGTAGCATGATGCTGCCCAAGAAGCTCTACTAATCGTTTCGGCCTGCAAGGCGGTTTTTTCAGCCGGCAGGATACGGTTACGCAAAGCGGCCTTCTCGGATCAACTGGGGCGGCCGCTTTTGTTTTTTTACGAAGGTCAAAATGACAATCAAGGAACAGATCACTGAGGACATGAAGGGCGCGATGCGCGCTCACGACAAGGCAAAGCTTTCCGCGCTTCGCATGCTGCTCGCCGGCATCAAGCAGCGCGAAGTGGACGACCGCGCCGAACCGACCGACGAGATGGTCACCGGCGTCATCTCCAAGCTCATCAAGCAGCGCCGCGACTCGGTTGATCAGTACACCAAGGCCGGCCGACAGGACCTGGCCGACAAGGAGCAGTTCGAGATCGACACGCTGTCCGTGTATCTGCCCAAGCAGATGAGCGAGGAGGAAATCCGCGCAGTCGTGCAGGCTGCCGTGAGCGAAACCGGTGCCGCCGGCATGGCTCAGATGGGCAAGGTGATGGGCGTTGTCAAGGGCAAGGTCGCCGGCAAGGCCGACATGGGCAAGGTGAGCGCGATCGTTCGCGCCGTGCTCTCCGGCAAGTAATCCGCTACTGATGACAGGAGCCCTTCAAGCGTGATTCCCGACAGTTTCATCCAGGAGTTGCTCAACCGGGTCGATCTTGTCGACATCGTGAGCAAGGTTGTTCCTCTTAAAAAGACAGGGAAGAACCTGATGGGCTGCTGCCCGTTTCATCACGAAAAGACGCCGTCTTTTTCAGTGAACCCGCAGAAGCAGTTTTACAAGTGCTTCGGGTGCGGTGCCGCAGGGACGGCCATCAGGTTCGTGATGCAGTACGACGGTCTCACTTTTCCTGAGGCCGTAAGGAAACTTGCCGAGTCAGTCGGCATGGAAGTGCCCGAGGAGCGGCCTGGAGAGAAGGTCCGGCGGGAAAAGGCCAGAACCCTTACCGACCGCATGAAGCAGGCTGCGGACTTCTACACCGAAGCGCTCAGACAAAACGAAAGAACAATCGACTATCTGAAGAACCGGGGTATCTCGGGGCTTACGGCTGCGCGCTTTGGGCTCGGATATTCGCCCGATAGCTGGCAGGGACTCAAGGATGTTTTCGGCTCCCAGTACGATGATCCCGAAATGACCGAACAGACGGGGTGCGGCCTGGTGATCGTCAACGAGAACGGCCGCCGGTACGACCGGTTCCGCGGTCGGCTGATGTTCCCGATCCGCAATCCGCGCGGCCAGGTCATCGGGTTCGGTGCGCGCACGCTCAACGGCGACGAGCACCCCAAGTACCTGAACAGTCCCGAAACGGCCATCTACCACAAAGGGCTTGAGATCTACGGTCTGTTCGAGGCTCAGGAAACCATCCGCAAGAACGGCCGGGCGATTGTCTGCGAGGGCTACATGGACGTCATC
>DNLN01000150.1 GCA_003488465.1 Sutterella sp.
GAAGCCGCAGGAAGTATCGGAAGGCGAGCTTACTGAAGAGCAAAAGCGTGACATCGTGCATTTGCAGGGCGGCACCCGCATCGGCACGATGCTCCACGAAATTTTCGAGCGGACTGATTTTCAGGATGTCGTGCGCAAGTCGGAGGCCGACTTTGAAGATCACATTGATCGGTTGCTTCGTCCGTATCGTGAACTGCTTGGGCAAGAGTACGCATTTGCGCTGCCCGCAGTCACCGAGATGGTGCGCAACGTGCTGGGGGCAGAGCTTCCCGGCGGCGTTGTGCTTTCCAGGGTTCCCATGTCGCAGCGCTATTCGGAGCTTGAGTTCGATCTCTCGGTCGGCGCTCCTGACCCGGATCGGCAGGTTCTTACGGAAAAGCGGCTGATCGAGCTGCTCAGGATTTTGTCCGAGGCGCATGCGGTTGATCCGGGCTATACGCCGGACTATCTTGCCCCCGGAGCGATCAATGGCTTCATCAAGGGATTCATCGATCTGTTCTTTTATGCCGAGGGCAAGTACTGGGTGATCGACTGGAAGAGCAACTCTGTTGCGGCAAGCGCCAGAGGGTATACGCCGTTTGCCATGGCCCGACAGATGGCGCATCACTGCTACAGGCTCCAGTACCTTATTTATCTTGTTGCGGTCATGCGTTTTCTGCGCAGCCGCCTGGGACCTGAGGCCGACGTGTATGGCCTGATGGGGGGCGCCGTCTACCTGTTCATCCGCGGTGTGAGAAAGGGCGTGCGCGATCAGGGAATCGTGTTCGACAGGCCCAAACGCGCCGTGCTCGAATGCCTGGATGATGCATTCAGTCATGGGTACAGCGAAAAAGTCGTTCGTCAATACGCCGCCCAAGTGCGCAAGGAGGAGAGCCATGACTGATGCGGCTGCTGTGATGCAGACTCAAGAGGAACTCTCGCCGGAACTCGAGGCTTTCGGAGCGCTTGGCAGAGTGCTGCTGCGGCTTGTTCCGGATGAGCACGCGAGGGCGGCGGTGCAGGATGTGCTGCTTGCCGTCATGACCGCACTCGGTCAGAGCCAACAGCAGGGAAGCGTCTGCGCAAGACTCTCAAGGGCTGTTCCGGATCGGAGCGCGCTTGCTCCGCTCTTTGCCTGCGCTCTGGCCACCGAAGCAGGGCAGAGTATTGCTGACGGCGGGACGAACAATGCGCCGATTGTGATTGACGCCGATGGAGACCGGCTTTACCTGCAGCGGCCCTTTGCCGAGGAGCTCCGTCTCGCGGAGAGTCTCGTCCGATACGCATCGGCGGCGACAGAAGCGGTTCCCCGGGCGGTGAAGATGAAGATCGAAGAACTTGCCAGGGCTGACTACGACCGCTACGGGGGGAGCGCCCCCTTTGAAGAGTTCCTGCAGGGACGCAAAGCGCAGGACGATGCCGTGCAACAGGCTGTCGCGCGGCGTCTTTCGATGATTTGCGGCGGTCCCGGAACGGGAAAGACAACGACCGTTGTTCGCATCCTCGAGTGCCTGATGCTTGGACGCCCGGACATGAAGGTGGTTCTTGCCGCTCCGACCGGCAAGGCTGCGAGCCGCGTGCTGCAGTCCGTGAACGGAGCGATCGAGGTGTCGGGCGGCAGCTACCCGTTTTTGCTGAGCGCCTTGAAGGACGGCCGGGTGACCGAGAGGACGATTCACAAGCTGCTCAGCAGCCCGAGAAGCGACGGCGTGCGGCCCGACAGGATGCATCCTCTTGAAGCCGACGTGCTCGTCGTCGACGAGGCCTCAATGATGGACATGTCGCTAGCCGTCCGGCTTTTTGACGTCCTTGATGCGGGACGCACCCGTGTCATTATTCTCGGAGACCAGCATCAGCTGGCTGCCGTGGGGCCGGGCTCGGTGCTTGCCGACATGACGGACGAGAAGGGCGTGCTCGGCGATCTGGTCACAAGGCTCACCGTGAGTCACCGCTTTACGGCCGACTCCAGGGTCGGAAGGCTGGCGGCGGCAGTGAATGCGGGCAGGCTCGATGAGGCTGTTTCGGTCTTTGCAGATAAGGGCGAAGCAAAGGACAGCGTGTCTCTCATTTCGAGTGCGAGCCCCCAGACGCTTGCCGAAAAGGCCCGGGATTGGGTCAGAGCCTCTCTTGGGGAGTACGCCCGCGAACTCGAAAAGGTTTGCGTGGACGGGAGCCTTGAGAAGCCGGAGCAGTTTTCCGGCGTGTGCCGCAGGCTCTGGAGACTCTTCAATGAAAGCCGGGCGCTCGCAGCTCAGAGAAAGGGCGAGCTTGGCGTCGAGTCTCTGAACCGGACTGCCGAGTCGTTCATTCGAGGCAGGCTGTCGGGATTGCCGCATGTTGAGGACCAGGTCGGTTCTCTTGAAAGCGGGGAGTTCTATTTCGGGCGCGCTGTCATTGTGCGCAGGAATTCCGAGCCTCTCGGGGTGTACAACGGGGACGTCGGGATCATGGTTCCGGACAGCGGAAAGCGCTTCATCGTGTATTTCGGGGACACGGGCAGGACACTTCCCGCAGCGCTGCTTCCCGAGCATGAGACCGCATTTGCGATCACGATCCACCAGTCCCAGGGGTCCGAATATGATCGGGTGGCCGTGGTGATGCCGGCCTCGGGCGATTCGGGTCTTGCAACCAGGGAACTGCTTTACACGGCGATCACGCGCGCAAAGAAGAGTGCGGATGTGTTCTGCAGCCAGTCTGTGCTTGAGAGGGCGATCGCTACGGCAACCGAGCGCGAGGCGGGCCTTGCGGACCGTCTGCGCCAGAAAATCGCCTAGCGGCGGTGGTGGTGCCGCGGCGGCGGCATCATCGGTCCCCAGAACAGACCGGGCCAGCGGCT
>DNLN01000070.1 GCA_003488465.1 Sutterella sp.
GTTTCCGTCCAGAATCGAGCGGATGGCGCTGCGCCCCTCGGCCACGGCCGCGAGCGCACGCTCGGAGGCAGGCGCCGCACTGCGAATGTCGCACGGAGCGGGCATCGGATCGAAGCCCTCGATGTTGATGTCTTCCAAAAGCGCGCGGTGCAGCGCATCTCGTTCGGTCATGTGAATCGTCCTTTCGTCCAGGCGCTGGAAAAGGGAAAAAACAGGGCGCCCGTCGGGGCACTATACCAACTCGGCGGGCGTTTTCAGGCCGGCATGCTTGGAAAAGGGCGCCGTTCTGGGGCGCCCTTTGCTCACATGTCCACTTCCTTAAGGGGTTTTCTTAACTCGGCGCGCACGTTGTCCATGCCCGAGTAGAAGGCCTTCATCATGAGCAGCCCCAGAAACTTGCCCTTTTCCGTGACGATGATGTTGTCGGGATCGTCCGGATCCTGGCGGATCGCGCCAAGGAGCTTGAGCGCAAGCATCTCCTTAAAGAGCGCCCTCTCCACGTTCGGCGCCCCCAGAACCTCGCGGAAGTACTTCCGGGAGAACCGTCCGGCAAAGAGCGACAAGAGCAGCCTGTACTGCAGCACCGAGTGTTTGTCGAAGGCCCGGTAGCGCTCGACTCCGGTGAGCCCCCGCTCGATGCGGTTGTTGTAGCGGCGCAGGCTGAAGGTGTTGACGTACAGGTTCGGTCCCAGGAACGAGAACGCTCCGGAGCCGACGCCAAGGTACTCGTCGTTGTCGACGACATACTCGTCAAACCCCTCGTCGCGGGTTCTGCCGAACGTCCAGCTTGTGAGCGAGCGATAGTGTTCGCCCAGCGTATTGACGATCGTCTTGTACTGCTCGGCGATCTGGTCGCCCTCGGCGGCGATCAGTCCCTTCACGCTGCGGCGCGTCTGCGAGGTCACCATGAGCGGATAGGTCGTGATCTGGCGGGGGTTGAGCTGCACAAGCAAGTCCATGTCGCGCTGGATCATGTCGATCGTCTGCCCGCGGAACCCGAAGATCATGTCGATGTTGGTCGTCGGGAAGAGATCAAGCGCCTGCTGGAGCCGCTCGTAGATGAGCGCTCCCGAGCCGAACTTGTCATAGCGCTCGGTGAGCTTGAGGATCGAGTCGTCGAAACTCTGCACGCCGATGCTCATGCGGTCAACAAGCCCCTTGAGGTTCTTGAAGCCCTCGGTGGCGATCTGCGCGGGATCCGTTTCGCAGGAGATTTCCCGAATGCCCGGGAAGAGCTCGCGGGCATACTCGAGCGTGCGCACGAGTTCGTCCTCGAGAATCGTCGTCGTGCCGCCGCCCACGTACATGCCCGTGAAGTCGTATCCGAGATCCTTCACGTAGCGCATCTCCTTGCGCAGATTCACAAAGTACGCCCTGGCCTTGTCCTCCTTGAAGAGAAACCTGTGGAACGTGCAGTACGAGCACAGCGTCTCGCAAAACGGCACATGCGCATAGAGCAGATACTTGTGCCCGGGCTGCGGAGCGGGCGGCCTTTCCAGAATGATCGGCTCGCAGGTAAGGTACTTGTCCGTGTAGTACTTCATGACCCGGTCGGTTGCGTGGATGATCCAGCCGGGCAGAAGATCTCCGGTGATTGGCTTGAATGTCATGACAAAACAGATAAATCCTAGGCCGCGCATTGTATCGCGGCTCGTACATTATGCGTAGGCGAACATGTCCGAAACGGGTATTTCGGATCAAACGTCGGCAGTATTGCGCGGGTCAGCCAAAAAGCTACAATTTTCAGACGACAAGACCCTTCAAGGCGAGCTGCAGGAACTGGCTCGATAGCCCATGCCGCGCAACAGCAAACAAACCTTTCATCTTGAAATCCACCTGAACCGCAAGAGCGAGGAAACGCTCGACCAGCAGATCTCTAGCCAGATTCGCGACGGCATCAGCCAGGGAGTTCTCAAGCCGGGCGACCATCTGCCGCCGCTTCGCAGCTTCGCCAAGTACATCGGCGTGTCCCGCGCCACGCTCAATCAGGCCTATGCGACGCTCATCGCCGAGGGCTACATCGACGCCACTCCCGGGCGCGGCTCGTTCATCTCGACGCAGCTGCCCGACAAGCTGCTCTTTGGCGACGCCCCGGCGCCGGCGCAGACCGCCTCCGGGGCCGCGAGCAAGGCGCCTGAAAAACCGATGAACCGCCAGTCCGAGCTGTGCCGCAAGGCGCTCGGGCTGCTTCTGCCCCAGGCGAACGTGCCGCTCGCGGTCGTGACGCCAAGCCAGCACCTGAGCCCCGGAAAGGACTTCACCGCCATCGCCTCGCGCGTTTTCAAGAATCTCACGCATTACCTGCGCTACACGGCGCCCCAGGGACTGCCCGAGCTGCGCGAGCAGATCTGCGCCGTCAGCCAGAGGCTGCGCGGCATCAAGGCCGACCCAAGCCAGGTCATCATCACCTCTGGCAGCCAGCACGGCTTTTCCATGGTCACGCGCCTGCTCTTCAATCCGGGCGACAAGGTTCTTTTCGAGGATCCCTGCTATCCACTCATGCGGGCTGTCGCCAAATTCAACGGCCTGAACGTCGTGGGCGTTCCCGTCGACACGCAGGGCATGATGCTCGAGCGGGGCGTCCGGACCGCGCCGGACGCCAAGGGTGCGTTCGTCACGCCCTCGCACCAGTGTCCCCTCGGAATGCTGATGAGCATCGAGCGGCGGCACGAGCTCCTCGACTGGGCGGCGCGCGAAGGCAAGTGGATCATCGAGGATGATTACGACAGCGAACTCAAATACGGCGGAGACCTGCCCTACCCCTGTCTGCAGGGCATGGATCCCACGGGCGAGAACGTGGTCTACGTGGGAACGTTCTCCAAGATGATCTTCCCGGGCTACCGCCTCGGCTACCTCATCGTCCCGAAGAACCTCGTGGATATATTTTCCGGATTCCGGCTGATCACCGAACGTCAGGGCAACGAAGCGCTGCAGGCGATCATCGCCGAATACATGAAGGAAGGCTTTTACGAGATCCACGTGCGCCGGATGAGAAAGGGCTTTGAAGAGCGACGGAACATTCTCCTTGATGCCTGCAGCAACGACCTTGGCGAATGGGGCGAGATCGTGAGCGGCAACCAGGGCATGCACGTGCTGTTCCGCTTTCACAACCAGAACATCGACGACCGGGAGGTCGAGCGGCTCTGCCTGCGGGAGAACATCGAGGCGCGGGCCGTATCGTTCCACTATTTCACCGAGACTCCGCTCAAGGGCCTCATCCTCGGCTTCGGCTTTTTCGAGCCCGATCAGATCATCGCCGCGATCCGCCGCATCGCCTTCATCCTGCGCAACAACTTTGCGGGCTTTTCCGTGGGACCGAGCAGGCCCCTGCGCACGCGCTTTTAGGCTGCCCCACGCCTGCATTCCTCGGGGCAGCCGCAGCAGTCCCGTGTGCAGTACTCGGGCTGCAGCGTGACGTGCCGCAGGCCGAAGCGCTCGCCGAGCACCCGTCTGCCCTCGTCGAGAATCACGCTCCAGTCGGCCTCGCGCCTTGTGTGCAGGTGGGCGGTAAGGGCACCATGGCCGGGGGCGATCGTCCACACATGCAGGTCATGCACCTCGAGAACGCCGGGAAGTGCAAGAAGCGCGTCGCCCACGTCGGAAAGCCTCACGCCGGCCGGAACCGCTTCGATCAGCACCTGCACCGACTCCCTGAGCACACCCCAGAGGGACTTCACGAGCAGCAGGCACACGGCAAACGAAAGAATCGGATCGGCTAGGGCGAACCTCTGTCCGCCGAAGTACACCAGGGCACCCGCGCAGATCGCCGCCAGGCTCCCCAGCAGGTCCCCGAGCACATGCATGAAGGCCGCCCGCGTGTTGAGCGTCTTCTCGCCCCGGGAGAGCACCCAGGCCACAAGCGCGTTGATGGCTAGTCCGATGCAGGCGACCGTCATCACCGAGCCCCCTGAGACGGGCTGCGGATCAGCCAGGCGCCCTGCCGCCTCGACAACGAGCCAGATGACAAGCGCCGCCATGGCAAGGCCGTTGACGAAGGCTGCGAGCACCTCGATTCGCCCATGCCCGTAGCTGTGCCCGCTGTCCGCCCCCTTGCGGCTCAAGGCCGCGGCGATGAGCGCAAAGATGAGCCCGGCCGAATCCGTCGCCATGTGACCTGCGTCTCCAACAAGGGCAAGGGAGTTGCCAAGGAACCCGGCGACAAGTTCGACCGCCGAAAATCCGAGCGTGAGCGCGGCGGCTGTGGCTAGCGGCACGACCGGCACGGCATTGCCTGCGTGCGTCCAACTGTCATCGCCCTCCCGGTGGCTGTCGTAATTGCGCCCTGCTTCGAGCTTTTCCATGACTATCTCCAAAAAAAATCCTCCCGAACGGGATCTTCGCGCGGCCCGTAACGTGGGCGTCTACGAAAACTCGCGATTCGGAAGGAAGTCAAAGCGTGCGGCCACAACGGTCCGCACGGTGTCTATTTTACTAAAATCTTCAATAAAATCAAATAGTAACCGATAACGCGAGTCATTCTCAGAGAAAAACCGCCAACGGCCTGATTCGCGGCAGTTTCTCCCTGTGGACAGGGGCCGCCACCTCAAAAAAAATCCCCTGCGGGTCCTCGGAGGAACTTTTCGCAGGGGAGTTCTCAGGCGGCCAGCTTGCCGCCATCGGGTGCGGATCGGCTGTCGATTACTTCTTGCCGGTCAGCATCGGCACCACAGAGCCTTCGCCGCCCGAGAGCAGGCCGACCTTGGCGTAGGTCTGCAGCTTGGCGCGCGTGTCGGTGATGTCAAGGTTGCGCATCGTGAGCTGGCCGATGCGGTCGACAGCGGTGAACATGGAGTCGCCCTTTTCCATCGTGAGCCTGGAGGGCTCGTAGGTGAGGTTCGGCGATTCGGTGTTGAGGAACGTGAAGTCGTTGCCGCGGCGCAGCTCCATGGTCACCGTGCCGGTCACGGCGCGGGCGACCCAGCGCATGGCGCTTTCGCGCAGCATGATGGCCTGGCTGTCGAACCAGCGGCCCTGGTACAGCAGGCGGCCGAGATGGCGGCCGTTGATGTGATACTGCTCGATCGTATCCTCGTTGTGGATGCCGGAAACCAGACGCTCGTAGGCGATGTGCAGAAGCGCCATCCCCGGGGCCTCGTAAATGCCGCGGCTCTTGGCCTCGATGATGCGGTTCTCGATCTGATCGCACATGCCAAGGCCATGGCGGCCGCCGATCGCATTGGCTTCGTACATCAGGTCAACAAGGCTCTCGTAGCTCTTGCCATTCAGAGCGACGGGACGGCCCTCTTCGAACGTCACGCTCACCTCCTCGGCCGCGATCTCAACCTTCGGATCCCAGAAGGCGACGCCCATGATGGGCTCGACGATCTTCATCGAGGTGGCGAGCTCCTCGAGGTCCTTGGCTTCGTGCGTGGCGCCCAGCATGTTCGAGTCGGTCGAATAGGCCTTCTCGGCCTTCATGCGGTAGGCAAAGCCCTCGGCATTGAGGAACGCGCTCATTTCGGCGCGGCCGCCGAGCTCGGTAATGAACTGCACGTCAAGCCAGGGCTTGTAGATCTTCAGTTCGGGATTCACGAGCAGGCCGTAGCGGTAGAAGCGCTCGATGTCGTTGCCCTTGTAGGTGGAGCCGTCGCCCCAGATGTTCACGCCGTCCTCGCGCATGGCCGCCACGAGCATCGTGCCCGTCACGGCGCGGCCGAGCGGCGTCGTGTTGAAGTACGTCGTGCCGCCGGTGGTGATGTGGAAGGCTCCGGACTGAATCGCGGCAATGCCTTCTGCGCACAGCTGCGGGCGGCAATCAACCAAACGGGCTGCCTCGGCGCCGTACTCCATGGCGCGCTTGGGAATTGCATCGTAGTCGCTCTCATCGGGCTGGCCGAGATTGGCCGTGTAGGCATACGGGAACGCACCCTTGTTCTTCATCCAGCGCAGAGCTGCGCTCGTATCCAGACCGCCGGAAAACGCGATGCCGACCTTTTGTCCGACAGGAACACTTTGCAGAATCGTTTGGGACATTGTTCATCTCTTGAAAAACGCCGGTCGGAGACATTCCGCTGCCGGCTGTTGCTGTTCACCGCCCGGGTTGGGCCGCGCGGCGCCCTGAAAAAATCTTTTTTCGATCTTCAATTATGACTGATTCAGTCGGAGTGCGCCCGCCTGCGGCGGGCTCAATTGATGACAGCCGCAGCGAATGAGTAAAAACATATAAAAAAGGGAGCGGGACGCTCGGTCTCCACTCCCCTGATGCGGCCGGATTGAATCCGCTGCCTTACCTGGCGGTCTTCACAAACTCGGCGCTCTTGGCAAGATCCTCGGGCACCTTGATGCCGATGCGCTTGACGGCGTCGGAGTTGATCTTGGCCTTGAAGGTCTTCTGGAAGCGGATCGGCATGTTCTCGGGACGGCTCTTGCCTTCAAGAATGTCGGCGCCCATGTCACCGGCGATCTTGCCGAGTTCATAGTAGTCAACGCCGAGCGTGGCGAGGCACCCTGCGCGGATCATGCCCTCCTCGCCCGCGATGATCGGGAGCTTGGCGCGGTTCGTGATGCGGGTGAGAACGGGAATCGCAGAGGCAATCACGTTGTCCGTGGGCAGATAGATCGCGTCGATCTTCTTGACCATGCTCTGGGCGGCCTGCTGCACGTCGTTCACATTGGAGATCGTGACTTCAAGAAGCTTCAGTCCGGGCTTCTTGGCAACGGCCTTCTTGAGGATGTCAATCTGGAACTGGGAGTTGATCTCGGAGCTGTTGTAGATCGTACCGATCGTCCTGGCGTGCGGAACGAACTTGAGCAGCAGCTCGAGCTGCTCGGCGACCGGGTTCATGTCGGAGGACCCCGTGACGTTCGTGCCGGGCATCTCGTTGGACTTGACAAGGCGCGCGATGGCGAAGTCGGTGACGGCGGTCGCAACGATCGGAGTCTTCTCGGTCGCGTTCGCCACGGACTGCGCCGCAGGCGTTGCAATGGCGAAGATGAGGGGATACTTCTGCGTCACAAAGCGCTGGGCGATGTTGTGCAGGTTGGACTGGTCGGCCTGTGCGTTCTGCTGATCGAACTTGACATCCATGCCGCGGGCCTTCATCTGATCGACGATGCCGCGGTTGGCGGCATCAAGAGCACTGTGCTCGACAAGCTGAATGACGCCCACCGTCTGGGGAGCGGCCGTCGCCTGACCTGCAAAAAGGGCACCTGCAACAGCAGCGGCAAGCACGGCACCGGCAATCTTCATTTTCATAATCCCTATTCCTTCTCTTATAGGTTCGGTCCCGCAGAAGGTTCCGCGGTCCAATTTGTTGAACAGATCGCTCGCATTGTCGCAAACTCAGGCGGGAAAAGACAGCGCGCGGCCTTGGGTTTTTGCCTAATGCCCTTCCCCGGTGTCAAAAAGTCACAGGTTTGATCCGCAGGAAGCCCCGCATTTGAATGCGGTGAGGAATGCGGATTTTGCGCTACCA
>DNLN01000174.1:0-7153 GCA_003488465.1 Sutterella sp.
TTTTGTTCCCAATTGCAAAAATTGTTTCAGAGAGCGCGGGCTGCCTGAAGCGGCTTAAAGCCGACATGCACGGCGCAGATGCCGAACGTGAGGTTGACCCACTTCACCGGACTCATGCCCGCCTGCTCCATCATCGCCGCGAGCGTCTTCTGATCGGGATGCATGCGGATCGACTCGGCAAGGTACCGGTAGCTGTCCGCATCCGCTGCGATCTTCGCCCCGAGCCAGGGCATGAGGCGGAAGGAGTACAGATCGTAAAGGGGCTTGAGAAACTTCGCGCAGTGACTGAATTCAAGCACCACCACGCGGCCGCCCGGGCGCACGACGCGGCACATTTCGCTGAGCGCGCGATCCTTGTGCGTCATGTTCCGCAGTCCAAAGGACACCGTTGCCGCATCGAAACTGTTGTCGGCAAAGGGCAGCTTTTCGCAGTCGCAGAGCGCCGTCCTTGCGCTGATGCCCTCTTTCTTGAGACGCTTGACGCCTTCGGTGAGCATCGCCTCGTTGATGTCGGTCGCCCAGACTTCGCCCGTCGGACCGACCTTCCGGGCGAGGGCGATCGCGATGTCGCACGTGCCCGAAGCAATGTCGAGCACCTTGCCGCCCCGCCCCGCCCCCGTGAGCGCCACGGCGCACCGTTTCCAGAGCCGGTGCAGGCCGAAGCTGAGCAGATCGTTCATGAGGTCGTACTTGGGCGCTACCGAATCGAACGTCTTCTTGACATCCTTCGCCTTCTCGTCTTCAGGAACCTCTCGGTAGCCGAAATGGGTGGTTGCGCCTTCGGGCTTGTTGTGCTCTTGCTGCATTGCGGGAACTGCTTAGTGTTGGTGGGACGGACAGGCGGGAAGCTCCTTGCCAAGGAACGGTGCATTCGCCGGATCGTCGGGCTCGCGGGAGGCGCCCGCCCGGGCGAGCTTCTCAAGATATTCGGCCCAGAGCGCCTCGCGATTCATGCCGAGTTCGTTCAGGTAGTCCCAGGAGTAAAGGCCCGTATCGTGGCCATCGGAAAAGACGATCTTGAGCGCGTAGCTGCCAACCGGCTGGGCGCTCACGATTGTGACAAGGCGCTTGCCGACCTGGAGCTTTTCCTCCTGCGGCGTATGGCCCTTTACATCGGCCGAAGGCGACATCACCCGCAGAAACTCGAAGGGGAAGTCAAACCGGGCTCCGTCGTCAAATGCGATCGTGAGCTCACGGCGCTTGGTGTGCAGCAGAATTTCCACGGGAAACATGGGATTGCCGTTTGTCTGGATCTGTCGAGGCCGCCTGAGGGCTGAAAAAAAGACGCTGTCAACCGGCGTCTTTCGGAAAACTGGTACCACTGGCGGGAATCGAACCCACATCACAGCCTTCGGAGGGCCGCATTCTATCCATTGAACTACAGTGGCAGAGAAGCGGCATTATAGGCTAGAGATCCACGGGATCAACCTCGACGGACCAATTGATACCCGGCTCGGTCTGAATCCGCGCGCACCAGGCTAAAAGAAACCGATGCAGCTCGCCCCGATTGCCCGCCTCAACGAGAAGCTGTCCTCGCTCGGCGTCCATGAGCCGCATCACGGACATGGGCACCGGGTCGTAAAGCGCAACACCGTCCTCCTCCGGGGCCGCCTGCCTTGCCCGCGCAAGGAACCCGAGCGCCCGGTCAAGAGTCTGCGCCTCGGCACGCAACATCGCCTGGAACACGAAGGGCGGGGAGAGACTCTCCCTGCGGTCCGCGAGAGCCCGGGCGGCAAACCGCTCGAAGCTCTGCGCCTTGAGTTCGGAAAAAATGGGGTGATCCGGGAACCTGCTCTGCACAAAGACTCGCCCAGAAATCTCGCCCCGTCCCGCACGGCCGGCAACCTGCAGCACGGTGGAGAAAAGGCGCTCCTCGGCCCGGATGTCGGGATTCACAAGCTGCGCATCCACATTGAGTACGACAACAAGCCCGACGCGCTTGAAGTCATGCCCCTTGGCAATCATCTGCGTGCCGACGATGATGTCCGCTTCACCCTTGTGAATCTTCTGGAAGGCGGCCTCGGTTTCGCCCTTTCGCTTCACGCTATCGCGGTCGAGCCGCAGCACTCTGGCCTCGGGCCAGAGCGAGACGATCGCCTCCTCGATCCGCTGCGTGCCGGTGCCAACCGCACTGATCTCGGGATTGCCGCAGCTCGGACACCGCTCGGGCACTCGGTACGAGGCCCCGCAGTGATGACAGACAAGCCGCTTTTCGGCCTTGTGAAACACTGTGAAGGTTGAGCAGTGCAGGCAGCGGCTCACCCAGCCGCACATGGGGCAGGAAACGGAAGGCGCGTAGCCTCTGCGGTTGATGAAGACGAGAACCTGCTCGCCGCGCGCAAGCGCCGCATCGACCGCTTCGCGCGATTCCTGGGCGAAAACCTCGCCCGCCCGGCGCCGCATGTCGATCACCGTGAACACGGGCAGACTCGCGCCCTGCACCGCCCGATGCGTGAGCCGCAGCAGCCGGTAGGCGCCGCGCTGGGCTCCGTTCCAGGTCTCAAGCGAAGGGGTTGCGGATCCCAACACGCAGGGACAGCCGTTTAGCTGCGCGCGCTTCACGGCAAGGTCCCGGGCCGAATGCCGCAGGCCGTCCCCTGCCTTGTAACTCGGGTCATGCTCTTCGTCGACAATGATGAGTCGCAGTTTCCTGAAACTAGCGAACACCGCCATGCGAGTGCCGACGACGACTCGGCTTCGACCTTCGTGTACGGCAAGCCACGACCTGGCCCGTTCAAGGTCGGAGAGCTCCGAGTGCAGCGACACCACGGTCTCGCTCGAAAAGCGCTCCCGCACGCGTCTTTCGAGCTGCGGCGTGAGGTTGATTTCGGGCACAAGAAAGAGCACCTGCGCCTGCGGATCGCGCTCGAGCACCCGGCTCATCGCGTTGAGGTAGACCTCGGTCTTGCCGCTTCCCGTGACGCCAAAGAGAAGGAACGTGGCAAAACCATCGGCCGAGCGGATGGCTTCAAGCGCCTGCTTCTGTTCATCATTGAGTTCGGGACTTGCCACCGCATCAATGGCACGAGGCTTTACCGTACGGATCTTCGCAAGCGAAGCGCTGTGCCGCATGCCGGGCGCCTTGCGAAAGAACGGCGGCAGGGCGCTCACCGCCGCCTGCCCCCAGGAGCGCATGTAGTAGTCGGCGGCAAACTGCGTGAGCCTGAGCCACTCCTCGGGAAGCGGCGCCGTGTCATCCAGCACCCGGGTGATGCCCTTGATCCTTTTCGGCTCAAGGCTGCTCGTTCGCGTCAAGGCCGTCACAACGCCCACGACCTTGCGGCTTGCGAGCGGCACGAGAACCCTGTCGCCCAGCACGACGTCCTGCCCGGGCGCCACCCGGTAGTCGAGCGGCGGCAGCGGCGCATCCAGGGCGACCTGCGCGAACATTTCGTCATTTGCTGCCATATTTTCCTTGTATTTCCGCTCTCTTCAACGGGTCGTCCGGCTTATGCACAGACCTGTGGATAACTCTGTGAACAAATTTTTTGTTCAATGTTTACAAAGACTTCCTTCACGGCGCCAAACATAAGATGCCGCTTCATAGCGAATCAGTCTTTTTGTTTTAAATCAATATGTTGCAAGAATCCATCAATGGCTTATCCGCCTCTTGAGCTCAACTGGCAACGCTCATTTGTGATGTCACAGCCTGTGAATAACTCTGTGAACATCTCTTGAAAACGCCGATGCCATCGGCGTTTTCAGAGGGTGCCCCGGTCGTATTTTGAGGGGATTTCCCGAGCCTTTGCCGATCAGTGCTTGATCCTTGAATACGTGTGCACTTCGTCAACGAGCGCGGCAACCATT
Organism: Sutterella sp.; assembly: GCA_003488465.1. Lineage (GTDB taxonomy): Bacteria > Pseudomonadota > Gammaproteobacteria > Burkholderiales > Burkholderiaceae_F > Duodenibacillus. The sequence goes on from DNLN01000174.1 coordinate 3,808, forward strand.
TCGGGGTCGCTCTTCTGCGCAATACCGTGGCCGAGATTGAACACGTGGCCGCCGCTGCCGACTGCTCCGAAGTCATCGATCACGCGCCGCGCCTCGGCTCGAACGGACTGCTCGGAGGCAAAGAGCGCGATCGGGTCCATGTTGCCCTGCAGGGCCACTCTGTCGCCGACCCGTCCCCTTGCCTTTGCAAGGTTCACCGTCCAGTCGAGCCCGATGCAGTCCGCGCCGCACTCGGCCAGGTCCTCAAGCCACACGCCGCCGCCCTTGGTAAAGACGATGACGGGCACGATCTCGCCCTGCGCCCTGCGCGTGAGCCCGGCGATGATTTGCCGGATGTACTTGAGCGAGAACTCCTGGAACTTGCCGTCCGCAAGCGCTCCGCCCCATGTGTCGAAGATCTGCACGGCCTGCACGCCTGCCTCAATCTGAGCGTTGAGATAGGCGGTGACGGCCCGGGCGTTGACATCAAGAATCCTGTGCAGCAGATCGGGCCGCTCGTACATCATGCGCTTGATGCCCGCAAAGTCCCTTGAGGAGCCTCCCTCGACCATGTAGCAGGCAAGCGTAAAGGGCGAGCCGGTAAAGCCGATCAGGGGCACGCGGTTTGCAAGCGCCGTGCGGATTTCCCTCACGGCATCCATCACGTACTTCAGCTCGGTATTGGGATCGGGCACGAATAGGGCGTTCACCGCCTCTTCGCTGTTCACTGCCTTTTCAAAGACCGGCCCTTCGCCAGCCACGAACGAGAGTCCAAGCCCCATGGCGTCCGGCACGGTGAGAATGTCGGAAAAAAGGATCGCCGCATCAAGGCCGAAACGCTCCACCGGCTGCAGCGTCACCTCGCAGGCTGCCTGCGGGCATCGTGCAAGCCCCATGAAGCTGCCCTGCCGATCGCGCACGGCCCGGTACTCGGGCAGATACCGTCCCGCCTGCCTCATCAGCCAGACTGGGGTATATTCGGTGTGTTCTCGCTTCAGGGCGCGCAGGAATGTGTCGTTGATCGGTTTCATGAAAGTCAGGTCAGAAAAAGTTCAAGGCAATGCGGATTGTCGCACAGCCAACCTTCCGTCTTGGTTAAGCCAGGATGGGGACGGTGCATTTTTTGTTCTCGTGCATGCGCAACCGGGCGCAAAGCGCGACCGCGTGGCGGGGGAATTCAATGGCAGACTCAAGATCGCGCTTGCTGCGCCTCCGGTCGACGGCAAGGCGAACGCGCACCTGGCGAAATTTCTCTCCAAGCTACTCGGAGTTCCAAAGAGCGCCGTTACCCTAGTCTCGGGTGAGACGATGCGCGACAAACGCCTGCGCGTCGCTTCTGTGAGCGCAGGCGATCTGATGGAGAAACTTGCCGCGCAGCTCTAGCCGCGCGACCCCATCTTCCCTAGCGGATGACAAGCACCGGACGGTCGGCCGCTGAGAGCGTCTTTTGCGTCTCAGAACCAAGAAGCAGGCTACCGAAGGTGCTCAAGCCCCTGCTTGCCATCACGATGAAGCGCGCGTCATAGCGGCGGCCGACGGCGAGGATTCCCTCGTAAGGCGCCTTGCATGGCTCGGCAACCGTCTCGTATTCAATACCTGCGGCCTTGGCTTTTCTCATGACATCGGCCAGGCGCTTTTGCGCCAGATCCATCTTGCCGTCAACCACGGCGGTCATGCCGACAAGCGGCAGCTTCAGGCTCTGCGCGAGCTCAACAGCAGTATCAACGCCTTTCAGGGACAGTTCACTGCCATCCGTACAGACTTCAATGACATCAGTGAGGGCCATGATGGGATTCCTTTGCAAGCATCAGTAGTGACGACAATGGTATCGCAATTTCCCGGCTTTGGATAGCGCCCAAAGCAAAGCGGCCGGGCATTTCTGCTCGACCGCCTGCATACATGTCGCGAGACAGGCCTTAGTGGCGCGATGCGTGGCGAATGTAGGCCAGCTGGGCTGCCAGGGCCGACATCGTAGCCTCGATCTTGGCGATCTCCGCCTTGCTCTTGGCATTCTGGCGAGAGGCCTTGGCCTCTTCCAGCGCCTTCTTTGCCTTGGCCTCATCGAGATCCTTGCTGCGGATAGCGGTGTCAGCCAGAACCGTCACGCGATCAGGCTGGACCTCGAGAATACCGCCGGCCACAAAGACGCTCTCCTCAGCACCGTCCTCCTTCTTGATGCGCACGGCACCAGGACGGATTCGGGTAATCAGGGGCACGTGTCCGGGCAGAATACCGAGTTCGCCTTCCTGGCCGGGAAGCGCCACAAAAGTGGCCTCACCGGAGAAGACTGCCGCCTCGGCACTCACGACGTCAACAATAATCGTGGACATAAAAAGCTCCGTTTACTCGGATCCCCGTTCGGGCTGCGGCGGCCGGAACCGGACGCCGCAAGCCAAAGCGGAAATTACTTGATCGTCTTGGCCTTTTCGAAGGCTTCGTCGATCGTACCGACCATGTAGAAGGCCTGCTCGGGCAGAGCGTCGCATTCGCCGTCAACAATCATCTTGAAGCCGCGGATGGTTTCCTTCAGCGGAACGTACTTGCCGGGCGTGCCGGTAAACACTTCTGCAACATGGAAGGGCTGCGACAGGAAGCGCTGGATCTTGCGGGCGCGGGTCACGGCGAGCTTGTCTTCGGGAGACAGTTCGTCCATACCCAGAATCGCGATGATGTCACGCAGTTCCTTGTACTTCTGCAGCGTTTCCTGAACACGGCGGGCGACCGTGTAGTGCTCTTCGCCGATGATGTTGGGGTCGACCTGACGGGAAGTCGAGTCGAGCGGGTCAACGGCCGGGTAGATACCCAGGGCGGCAATATCACGGGACAGCACGACGGTGGCGTCCAAGTGAGAGAAGGTCGTAGCCGGAGACGGGTCAGTCAAGTCGTCAGCAGGCACGTACACGGCCTGAATCGACGTAATGGAACCGGTCTTCGTGGAAACGATTCGCTCCTGCAGGCGGCCCATTTCCTCTGCCAGTGTCGGCTGATAGCCCACGGCAGACGGCATACGGCCGAGCAGTGCGGACACTTCCGTACCAGCCAGCGTGTAGCGATAGATGTTGTCGATGAACAGCAGGATGTCGCGGCCTTCGTCACGGAAAGCCTCTGCCATCGTCAGGCCCGTCAGAGCCACGCGAAGACGGTTTCCGGGAGGCTCGTTCATCTGACCGAACACCATGGCCACCTTGTCGAGCACCTTGGACTCTTCCATTTCGTGGTAGAAGTCGTTACCCTCACGGGTGCGCTCGCCAACGCCGGCGAACACGGAGTAGCCGCCGTAGGCCTTGGCGATGTTGTTGATGAACTCCATCATGTTCACGGTCTTGCCCACACCGGCGCCGCCGAACAGACCGATCTTGCCGCCCTT
>DNLN01000174.1:7270-9263 GCA_003488465.1 Sutterella sp.
TCGTCGAACTTCGGGGCTGCACGGTGAATCGTGCGGCGCTCCTCTTCGCCGATCGGGCCGCAGTTGTCGATGGGCTTGCCCAGAACGTTCATGATGCGACCCAGGGTCTTGTGGCCGACCGGCACGGAGATGCCCGCACCGGTGGACTTGACCTTCATGCCGCGCTGCAGGCCGTCAGAAGAGCCCATGGCAATGGTGCGAACCACGCCATCGCCCAACAGCTGCTCAACCTCAAAGGTCAAGCCTTCTTCGGCCAGGGTATTGCTCTCACTCTTTTCCAGAACAAGAGCGTCGTAAACCTTCGGCATCTCGTCGCGGGGGAACTCAATGTCCACCACGGCGCCAATGACCTGAACGATTTGTCCGATACTCATGGGTTTTTCCTCGGTATTCAAATCCATTAAGACACAGCGGCGGCACCACCGACGATTTCGGTGATTTCCTTTGTAATGCCGGCCTGACGGGTCTTGTTGTAGACAAGCTGCAGTTCGCTGATGAGCTTGCTGGCGTTGTCCGAAGCCGCCTTCATGGCGACCATTCGGGCAGACTGCTCAGAAGCCATATTTTCTGCAACTGCCTGATAAATCAAAGCTTCGACGTAGCGCTTAAGCAACTCGTCAAGCACGACCTGTGCATCGGGCTCGTAGATGTAGTCCCACGAGTACTGACGCGGCTTCTCGCCGATCGCAGAAAGCTTCTCCGAGGAGAGCGGCAGCAGCTGCTCGACCACGGGTTCCTGCTTCATGGCGTTGATGAAGCGCGTGTACGCGAGATACACGACATCAACCTTGCCCTGGGCGTAAGCGTCGAGCTGAACGCGGATCGCACCCAGCAGACGCTCCAGGTTGGGCTTATCGCCAAGCTGAACAACCTGGCTCACGACTTCAATGCCGAGGTGGCCGCAGAATGCGAGCGCCTTGTTGCCAATGGCGGTCGCATTCACCTGCATGCCCTTCGCATGAAGTTCCTGAGTCCTCTGAAGAACCAGGCGCTGAATGTTCGTGTTCAGCGCGCCGGCCAGCCCCTTGTCGGTCGACACCACGATCAGCGCGGCGTTCTTCGTTTCAGTCTTGTGCTTAACGAGGAACGGATGGTTGTAGCTCGTGTTGGACTGAGCAAGATGAGCAATCACATTGCGGATCTTGTCAGCGTACGGACGGGCTTCGCGCATCCGATCCTGGGCCTTACGCATCTTCGAGGCAGCCACCATCTGCATCGCCTTGGTGATCTTGCGCGTGTTTTGAACGCTCTTGATCTTCCCGCGAATTTCCTTAGTACTAGGCATCTGGTCCTCTTATTGCGTAATGGTCTCGATTAATAAGCGCCGTTCTTCTTGAACTCTTCGATCGCGGCACCCAGCAGTGCGCCATCTTCCTTGGAGAGCACCTTCTGCGCTTCGATCCGCTCAATGAGCTCAGTGTTGTGAGCCTTGAGGTATTCGCGCATGGCGTGCTCGCACTTGAGAGCCTCCTTGACCGGAACATCGTCGTAGACGCCCTGCTCAACGGAGTACAGCGTCACAGCTTCTTCCCAGACCTGCAGAGGCTGGAACTGGGGCTGCTTCATGAGTTCAGTCACGACGCGGCCGCGCTCGAGCTGCTTGCGGGTGGTCTCATCGAGGTCGCTGGCGAACTGCGCAAAGGCAGCCAACTCGCGATACTGGGCGAGAGCCAGACGCACGCCACCGCCAAGCTTCTTGATGATCTTGGTCTGAGCGGCACCACCCACGCGGCTCACGGAAATGCCGGGGTTGATGGCGGGACGGATACCGGCGTTGAACAGGTCGGTCTCAAGGAAGATCTGGCCGTCGGTAATGGAAATCACGTTCGTCGGAACGAAGGCCGTGACGTCACCTGCCTGCGTCTCAATGATCGGCAGAGCGGTCATGGAGCCGGTCTTGCCCTTGACTGCGCCCTTGGTGAAGCGCTCGACGTAGTCGGCGTTCACACGAGCGGCGCGCTCGAGCAGACGGGAGTGCAGGTAGAACACGTCG
>DNLN01000106.1 GCA_003488465.1 Sutterella sp.
CCCTTCAAAGAAACGCCCGTAACTCCTGTACAGTCTCTCAACCACTTCCTGAAGCGCCTGAGAGCCAAACTCGGAAAGATAGCCGTATGGTTGGCGCTTCTTGAGTTTGGCGAGGTGTTTTTGCAGATCGAACTTCGACACCGACTTGCCGAACAACTTGTAGTACCTTCGTGTCAATGCCACGCAATGATTCCAGGCAAGACCTGCCGCGCTGATCTGGCGATGCAGCTTGCGGTTGCGTCTGGATTGCATGAGTTTGAACTTGAAGGTCTGCATGATGGACTGCAAATGTGATCCCGACTGCTATATTACAGAACAAAGAGCCTGCGGCTCTTGCCCTTATATCCATCGGTTAAAACCGACGGCTTTACGGGCAAGATCTGTAAAGAAGCGCAACTCCCAGGAAAAAGAAGTTTGTCGCCAAACCGAAGATCGCAAGCCAGAGCATGTCCCCGACGATTTGGATTCCGTTCAGGTTGGCAAAGATGACGCACGGAATCGTCATGTAGACCACAAGACCGCTCACGGCATGGAAAGCCTCAGGCCGCAGGACATTCCAGCGCCTGAGCATGTGGCCCAGCAAGATGAAGAAAACAAAGGCCAGGACCTTGGCAATGCTTTGTTCCATATGATTTAACGCCAAACTGCCTCTGCGTCAGACGACACCGGCTCCTTAATGGTGCTCGTGATCGTGGCCATGGTCATGGCCGTCATGCCCGTCGCTTGGGATCACGTTGATCTGCCCGTGCTCGATGCCGGTCTGCGCGACGGTCTCGCGCGCCAGGTCAAGCACCCGGGCAACCGGCCCCTTCATGACCACGGCTTCAACGCACTTGTCATGCGTAACATGCACGTGCATCGTGCTGATCACCGTGGAGGTATGGTCGTGCTGACGCTCGACCATCTTGGAAGAGAGCTGCCGCTTGTGGTGATCGTAGGCGTAGCTCACGACGGCGACGCACTCGCCCTCGCCCTCGCCGATTCTCTCCTGGGCGAGGCGCTCGCGCAGGAGGTCACGGAAGGCCTCCGAGCGATTTCTGTAGCCCTGCTTTTCAATGAGCTTGTCAAATGCAGTTGCAATGTCGTCGTCAAGCGAAATCGTGAGCCTTTGCATGATTGATGCGAGTGTCCGGTACAGTTGAAGCTTTTGTATTTTAGCTGATCACAATCTTCTCAAAAGTGGCATACTCGAGGGCGATTTTCTGAGGACCCCGGAGGCTCTCGTGACAATCTGGACATACGACAGGCTGGACAGCACCCTTGATGAGGCGAGACGCCTTTACAAGGCGGGCAAGCTTGCCTGCTGGGACAGCATTCTTGCCGCCGAGCAAAGCGCGGGGCGCGGTCAGAACGGCCGCTCCTGGGTGAGCGAGCGGGGCAACCTGTTTTCCGCTGTACGCCTTCCCGTCACAGCTCCGTTCTGCCTGCCCTGCGCCCCGCTCGCTCTCTCCCTTGTCTACTGCGAGACCCTCATCGGCCTTGGCTTTGACTGCCGCCTGAAGTGGCCGAACGACCTCGTCGTACGATCGGCCCGAGGATTCGGGAAGTGCTCCGGAACGCTCCTAGAGCGAAAGGGCGAACTGCTTGTCGCCGGCACCGGCATCAACATTGCGAGCGCCCCGAGCGCCGAGCAGATGCGCCAGAGCGCCGTGCTTGCCGCCGTCAGCCTCAGGGAGGCGAATCCTCAGGCCGCCGCGTCTCTCACGCCGCGCATTCTCTGGGAACTCATCATGGAGCGGCTCACCGCCCTTGATCTTGAGGCGTTCGTGCACAGCTGGCATGAGCGAGCCTCGCAGCACCTGCTCTGGCAGGGCGAGCGCGTGCGGCTTGACGACGGCCGCATCCTGCATGAGGGCACGCTCCGCGGCCTCGGCCCCCAGGGCGAGCTGATCCTGGGGCAGGGCGGATCCACGATCCGTCTTGTGAGCGGAACGCTGCTGCCGCCCGTCCCCGAAGCAGCACCCAAGACTCCCTAAAGGCTTTACCCATGTCCTTCTCCGCACTGCTTCTCGTTCTTGCCGCGGCTCTCATCCACGCCACCTGGAACTATCAGCTCAAAAAAGCCAATGCGGGCCGTGCGCTCTGGCTTCTCGTCTACACCATCACGGCGCTCGTCTCGATTCCGGCGCTGCTCATCGCCGACCCCGAATGCTTCTCGCGCATCACGCCCGTCGGCTGGCTCGTGATCTGCATTTCGGCGCCCGTGCACACGCTCTACGCCATCACGCTTCAGACCGGATACCGCAAGGCCGACTACAGCATCGTGTATCCGACCGCGCGCGGCTCTGGGCCGATGATTTCCGTGCTTGCCGCCGTGCTGATCCTCGGAAACTCCCCGAGCTTTCTGGGTGCGCTCGGCATCGCCGCCATTCTTGCGGGCATCGTTCTTCTCTCGCTCAAAGGCAGCAGCACGGAAAGCGGCGCCAGCCGCATACGCACGGGCCTCATCTGGGGCACGCTCACGGGACTTTGCATCGCGGGCTACACGTTCTGCGACGCCTGGGCGGTGCAGCAGAACACGGGACTGACGCCGTCAAGCTTTTACTTCCCCTCGATCGCACTTCGCGTCTTGTGCCTTGCGCCCTTCGTGCTCTTTTCCCCCGAGGGCATCGCTCAGATGAAGGATGTCTTTGCCGATCCCGTGAAGCGCAAGGCGCTTGCCGTCGTGACGGTGGGCTCGCCCGGCGCCTACATTCTCGTACTCTACGCAATGACCATGGCGCCACTGGCCTATGTCGCCCCGACCCGCGAGGTCGGAATGATGGTGGGCGTGATCTTCGGCGCGATCCTTCTCAAAGAAAAGCTCTCCGCAGTGCGCCTTTGCGGCATCGCCGCCATGGTGCTCGGCGTGCTGCTGATTGCGCTCTCGAAATAATCGAATTAAGGACAGGAAAATGATGCGCCCCTCCCCGTTCAAACCGCTTGATGCGCCGCTTTTCGCGCTGTTTCTCCTTGCCCTGTGCGGCATCTTCTTTCCAAAGATGGTGCACATTCTCATCGGCGCCGCGTTTCTTGCGGGCACGGCCCTGCACCTGAAGGCAAAACTGCCGATCCGAGGACGCGCCTCGGGCATGCGGCGCGCAGGGCTTCTTGCCACAGAGCTCCTCGGACTTGCCCTGGCCGGCATTTTGCTTTCGGGCGTGTTCCTTTCCCTGCAGGCCTTCACCGGCTGGCAGTGGGCGGACCGCGTCGACTGGCGCTTCTGGCACATCCTGTCTTCGCTTGTCGCGATGTTTGCGCTCTTTGCGCATTTGCTCACGCAGGCCTCGCGCGCGTGGCAGGGATGGAGGTTCTATGGCGCCGCGCTCCTTGCCTTCGTTCTGATCGGCTCGGCGATCTTCGGCATTCCTTACGCCGACAGGTGGCTGCGGCACGTGGAGACGGACGTTGCCTCAGTCACAGGCGGCGAGCCGATCGCCGCCTCCGGCAGACTGCTCACCGTCTGGTTCAGCCGCAGCGGCAACACGGCGGGCCTTGAGCAGGTCGATACGGTTTCCGGCGCCTCCTTCATGCTGGACAAGAAAAGCCAAAAGCTCTTTGGCAACGCCGAGGTTCTTGCACTCATGGCGCAGGACATGACCAAATCGGATCTTGCCGCCATCCGGGTGCGCACCCCCTATCCGCCCGCCTATTCGGACACCGTGCGCATTGCGAAGGATGAACTGCACGCAACTGCCGATGTCGAACTTGCCGAACCAGCCCCGGATCTGTCCCGGTATGACGCCGTGATCGTTGTCTTCCCCCTCTGGTGGGGCACGGTGCCGAAGGCTGTCGAGAAGTACCTCGCAAGTTCCTCCAATCCGCCGAGCAAGCTGATCGCCATCGTCACGCACGGAAGCAGCGGCGCAGGCGAGAGCGAGGCAAAACTCAAGTCGCTCTTTCCGGGTGCGGCCGTCGCCAAGCCCCTTGCCGTGTACAGCAGTTCCGTGCCCCATTCCCGGGCTGATGTCGCCAGATACCTCGAAGAGGCGCTTGGAGCGTCCAAATAGCAGTCAACGAGGGGCTTTGCGGGCGAATGACAAAAAACGTCTTCGCAATGTCGAAAAATGTACAAATTTCGACCTTACGTTGGCAAAAACAGCCCGCGAACACTTTCATGCGCGCGGGCCGATCGATTTCGGATTTGAGTGCTGAAGATCAGTCAAGCACTCTGCTGATCTCGACCCTGACGTTCTTGGCACCGACGGCAACCGCCTCGGGGGCCGTCCCCTCCAGGTCGCCCTGGCGCGGCATGAAATTGCCCGAGCGCGACACGCGCGCTTCGATCACAACCTCGGAGACGTCGGCAAGCGTCTTCACGCCCATCGCCATCTGGCTCGAGCTGTCAAGACGGAAGGCCCGGGGCAATTCAGAAGCCGTAAAGCGCAGGAACGCCACGGGCATCTTGCTGCCCGTCACGGGGCGGGCGAACACAAAGACGACGTCATCGGGCTGCACGCGGGAGGCAAGCTCCGCAGAGAGCGACACCTCGCCCTCAACCGCGGCCTCGCGCGCAGCTGCGGCGGCGTGCTTGGCGGCCTGCCTGAGCTTGGCCTCCTCAGCCGGCGCCTTGATGCCGCCGAGGTTCCTCGCCTGCTCGATGTTATCGGTGACCGAGTTCCACTCTTCACTGCCCGGCTCAAGACCCTCGCGCATCTTGCTCCAGTGTCTGACGGCTCCGGCATAGTCCTTCGTGTCGTAGCAGTACGTACCCATGAGCGCGAGCGCCTTCCAGTACGCGGGATCGGCCTTGAGGGCCCGTTCGATGAGTTCAAGAGGCCTGCCGCCCAAGCTGCCGCTTGCCGCAGCAAGCATGTCGGCCCAGTCCGAAAGAATCACGGCGTTTCCGGGCATCAGCCGATCGACCTGCTCGTAGGCCTCGGAACTCTTGGCGTAGTTCTTGAACGCGCCATGCGTGCGTGCGAGCATCAGCCACCCGTCCACGTTGTCGGGATTCTCGCGCAGGCGCTGCTCGAGCCTTTCGATCTGAGCCATCATGTCGGCGTCGGAATGCCCGCCCTGGTGGCTTGCCGCTTGCTGCGCCCGCAGGAACTCCGGATCGAAGGCCTGGGGAGAACCGAACTGCAGGTACAGCATGAAGGAGCAGACCGGAATCAGCACGGCGCTTGCAAAGGCCGCATACAGGCCCAGGCGGCTTGACGACGCGGTCTCGCCCTCGGCCGTATCGGCTTCTTCAAGCACGCGGCGCTCAAGCTCGGCCTTGGTCTCGGCGTACTCCAGCTTGCCCACCCTGCCCGCGGCATAGTCGCGTTCGAGCTCGGCAAACTGCTCGCGCAGCAGCTTCAGGCTCTCGCCATTGGCGGGCTCTTCGCCCTTCTTTGCCCTTCCGATGAGCGTCCAGCAGAGCGCTCCGACGACAGCCGCGGCGATCAGGCAGGCGGCAGCAATGAATGTCAGCAGCATCTGGCTACTCCTTGATTCCGCGAAGCAGCTCTTCGGCCCGCTTCTTCTCTTCGGCGGTCAGGCGCCGCTCGGTTGCGCTCACGACGCTCTTGCGGCGGCGCAGCGCGACATATCCCCAGATGAACGCGGCAAAAAAGAGCACCACGGGTCCGAGCCAGAGAATCACGGTCGAAGCCTTGAGCGGCGGGTTGTAGAGCACGAAGTCCCCGTAGCGCTCGACCATGTAGTCGATGATCTGCTTGTCCGTGCGGCCCTGCTTGATCTGGGCGACAACCTGGTTGCGCAGGTCAACGGCAAGCTCGGCATTGGAATCGGCGATCGACTGGTTCTGGCACACAAGGCAGCGCAGCTGCTGGCTGATGCCGAGCACGCGCTTGTGGGTGCCCGGGTCAAACTCGGTGGGCGCGGCCTCGCCCGCGCGGCAGTTCTCATGGACGGCCGGCACGGCGGCAATGCAAAACGCGAGCAGGCAGAAAAGGATCCTTCTCATCACATGGCCTCCAGCTTGCGCACGAGCGGCTCGACTTCGTTCTTCCAAACCTTCTCGCTCATCGGGCCGATCACCTTGTGGCGGATCACGCCCTTCTTGTCGATGACGAACGTCTCGGGCGCTCCGTAGACGCCGAAGTTGATGGCCTCCTTGCCGCTCCTGTCGAAAATGCAGTAGTCGTAGGGGTTGCCGAGAACGGCAAGCCAGCGCCTGGCGTCGGTGCGCTCGTCGCGGTAGTTGTAGCCCACGATGGTCACCTTCTCGCCGCGCCGCTTGAGCTCGTTCAGGAACGGATGCTCATAGCGGCAGGACTCGCACCAGGAGGCCCAGACGTTGAGCAGATAGACCCTGCCGATGAGGTCGGCCTTGGTGATCTGCGGCGCCGACTCATCGAGCTGCGGGAGCACGAACTCGGGCGCGGGCTTGTCGATGAGCGCCGAAGGCACCTTTCTCGGATCAAGGTACAGACCCTTGAAGAGAAAGCCGCAGAGCACGAGAAACACCGCGAGCGGCACCAGATACTTCCATCTCATCATTCTTCTCCCTCAGCCTTCCGAGCCTTGCCGGAGCGGTAACGGCGGTCCAGCATGGCAAGCACGCCGCCCAGCGCCATAAGCAGCGTCCCCCACCAGATCCAGGTGACAAAGGGCTTGCTGTACACGCGCACGATCCAGCCGTTGTCCTTGGCGGGCTCACCGAGGCTCACATACACGTCGCCCGTGATCGAGTGGCGGATCGCCGATTCGGTCATCGGCATCGAGCGGGTCGAGTAGTAGCTGCGCTTTTCCGGGTGCAGCAGCCCGAGCTCCCTGCCGTTCTTGCTCAGCATGAATTCACCCATGCTCGACATATAGTTCGCACCGCGCTCATTTCTCACGCCGTCAAAGCGGAACGTGTAGTCGGCCACGGTCACGGTGTCGCCGGGATACATGCGCACGTCGCGCTCGGCCTCATAGCCCTTCACAAGCGCTACGCCCACCACGAACACCGCAATGCCGATGTGCGCGATGTGCATGCCGTAGAACGCTCTCGGATGACTGGCGAGCCTTGCGAGCACCGAGCCCTTCATGTTGCGGCCCCGCTCGCGAATGTTCTCAAGCGCCGTAAAGACGATCCAGAGCGCCAGGATGATGCCGATGAACACCCAGTGGCTCCAGCGGCCCATGAGAAGCGGCACGGGAATCGCAAGCACGACCGAGAGGGCGAAGACCGCGGCAAGGCGCTTTGCAAGAAGCGCGGGATCGGCCTCCTTCCAGCGGGCAAAGGGCGCGATGCCGATCAAAAAGAGCGTGGGCAGCATGATCGGCCCGAAGACCGAGTCAAAGTACGGCGGGCCCACCGAGATCTTTCCTGCGCCAAGCGCATCCAGAAAGAGCGGGTACATCGTGCCAAGCAGCACCGCGCTCATCGCAACCACAAGGAGCACGTTGTTCACAAGCAGCATCGACTCGCGGCTCACCATCGAGAAGTTCCCGCCCAGTCCCACCGTGGGGGCGCGCCAGGCAAAAAGCAGGAACGAGAGCCCGATCACGATGATGAGGAAGGCCAGGATGAAGATGCCCCGCTCGGGATCGGTCGCAAACGCGTGCACCGAAGTGAGAATGCCCGAGCGCACGAGGAACGTTCCGAGCAGCGACAGGCTGAACGTGATGATCGCAAGCAGCACGGTCCAGATCTTGAAGCAGCCGCGCTTTTCCGTGACGGCCAGGCTGTGCATCAGCGCCGTGCCGGTAAGCCAGGGCATGAAGGAGGAATTCTCAACCGGATCCCAGAACCACCAGCCGCCCCATCCGAGCTCGTAGTACGACCAGTACGAACCGAGCGAGATGCCGAGCGTGAGCAGCACCCAGGCGCCCGTCGTCCAGGGCCGCATCCAGCGTGCCCAGGCCACGTCGAGCCTGCCGCCGATGAGCGCCGCAATCGAAAAGGCGAACGGCACGGAAAAGCCGACGTATCCCATGTAAAGAAGCGGCGGATGGAACACCATGCCGGGGTCCTGCAGGAGCGGATTGAGATCGCTCCCCTCGGCGGCGGGCGGGAAGATCCTGAGGAACGGATTGGAGGTCATCTCCATGAAGGCGACGATGCCAAAGAGCACGAGCCCCATCACGGAGAGCACGCGCGCCATCGTTTCCTCGGGCAGCCTCCTGCCGAGCACGGCCACCATGCCGCCCCACCAGGAGAGCGTGAGCGCCCAGAAAAGGATCGAGCCCTCGTGGCTGCCCCAGCTCGCCGCAACCTTGTAGTACCAGGGAAGGAGCGAATTGCTGTTTCTGGCGACGTTGAGCATCGAGAAGTCGCTCACGTAGAACGACCAGGCAAGCGCGGCAAAGGCGCCCGTGAGCAGCAGCGCGTTGAGCACCGCTAGCGTGCGGCCCGCCGCCATCCAGGAGCGCACGCCGCGGGACGCGCCGACCATCGGGAGCACGCCCTGAAAAACTGTGAGCACCAGCGCAAGAACGAGTGCGTAATGACCGAGTTCACCAATCACTTGCGACCTCCCTCGGCCCGTTTCTTCTCGGCCATTTCCTTGTGAGCCTGCTTGACGGCCGCCTCGGCTTCGGGCGGCATGTAGTTCTCGTCATGCTTGGCAAGGACTTCCCTGGCGACAAACACGCCGCTCGCGTCAAGCTTGCCCTGCGCGACAACGCCCTTGCCCTCCTTGAAGAGGTCGGGCAGAACGCCCCGGTAGCGCGTATCGATCGAGGCGCCCGTGTCCGTGATCCGGAACGTGACGGTGACGCCGTCCTCAAGACGCTTCACCGAGCCCTCCTCGACCATGCCGCCCATGCGGAAGGTGCGACCCTGGGGAGCCTCTCCGCGCTCAACCTGCAGGGGCGAGTAGAAAAAGACGAGATTCTCGTTGAAGGCCGAGAGTACAAGGTAAAGCCCCGCACCAAAAACAGCCGTGGCGGCGACGATCAGAGCGAGACGTTTGGTTCCTGCGCTTGCCATGAATACTCCTGAAAACTGTTTTTCTTGCTGTCATGAATGGGGGTCAGAGCGAAAGCGTGTCGCGCACGGCGCGCGCTTCGCGGATCAATCGGTTGATGATCTTCACGCGGCGCTTTCTGAGCGTCAGGATTTCGCAGAGCACGAGAAAGACAAGCATTCCGTAGGCGCTCCAGACATAAAACCCGTGTCCGTTCATGTGAAAGAATTCGGCGATTGAGGAAAAGTCCATCACAGTTCTCCCTTGATAGCGGCCTTTCGGGCCCAGGTCTCGCGCCGTTCGCGCTCAAGAATGACCGAGCGCGAGCGCGCAAGCACCGTGCCGAGCCCGTAGCACGTGAACGACGCCACCATGACGAGCAGCGTGTAGAGCATGACCTCGGCCATCGACGAGCCCTTCACGCTCACCGAAGCGCCCTGGTGCAGCGTGTTCCACCAGCGCACGGAAAAATAGATGATGGGCACGTTCACCACGCCCACGACGGCGATCACGGCGCCTGCGTAGTCGGCGCGACGCCGGTCGGAGATCGAGCTCTGCAGCGCAAGGAACCCCAGATAGAGGAACAGCAGTATGAGTTCGCTCGTCAGCCTTGCATCCCACACCCAGTACGCACCCCACGTGGGCCGCCCCCAGAAGGCGCCAGAAAAGAGCGCCATGAAGCACATCATGGCGCCGGTGGGCGCAAGCGCGCGGGTCATGACGGCGCTCATCGGGCTGCCGTATGCAAGCGTCAGGAGCGAAAAGACCGCCATCAGCACGTAGATCACCATGCTCATCCATGCTGCGGGCACGTGAATGAAGATGATCCGGTAGGAATTGCCCTGCGTTGCATCAACGGGGCAGATGAAAAACGCCATGTAAAGGCCCACTAAGGCGAGCGCCGCGGCCGCCACAAGGAGCGGTTTCACGGCGCTTCCCGCGAAGCGGTAGAACAGCCTTGGATCGTTGAATGTCTTGAGCATCGTCCTGACTTCCTAAAAGATCCCTACTGCACCGAAATGCGCAGGGACGCCGTCACCGCGGCCGGAGCCGCGGCAAGAGCAAAAAGCGACAGAGCGCCCGTCACCATGAGGTACGCCGTCGGGCTCACGCTCACCGCAACCTGCACGGTCGCGCCCGAGCCGAACACGAGTACCGGAATGTATAGCGGCAGCACGAGAAGGCTCGTGAGCACGCTGCCCGCCCGCAGCCCCAGCGTGAGCGCCGCGCCGATCGCACCCACCAGGCTCAGCACGGGCGTGCCGATCAAAAGCGAGAACACGAGCACCGCCGTCTGCTCGGCCGGCAGATCGAACATCACTCCGAAGAGCGCGGCAAAAAGCGTGATCGGAAGCCCCGTCACCAGCCAGTGCGCGGCAATCTTCGCAAGCACGATCACCGGGAGCGGCTCGGCGCTCACCATCATCTGCTCGAGCGTGCCGTCGGCCCAGTCGTGGGCAAAAAGGCGCGGCAGCGACAGGAGCGCCGCAAGGAGCGCCGCGACCCACACGACGCCGGGGGCCATGCTGCGCAGGAGCTCCGGCTCGGCGCCCACGCCGAGCGGCACGAGCGTCACGACGACGGCAAAAAAGAAAATCGTCTGGATGATGTCGCTCTTTTGCAGCAGAGCAAGCATCAGATCGCGCCTCACGACGGCGGCAAAGAGGTTGAGCATGGTCTATTCCTCCCCCCTGCCAGGGCGCGGCGCAAAGTCCGACACCGTCACGGTGACCTGACTCTCGGCCGGCACGTCGATCGCGTATTCCTGATGCGTGGTGTAGATCACGATGCCCCCCGAGCGCACATGGCGCGCGATGAGCGCGGCAAGGTTTGCAACCGAGGCGGCGTCAAGCGCAACGAACGGCTCGTCAAGGATCCACACGGGCTTGCACTCGCTCACAAAGAGCCTTGCAAGCGCCACGCGGCGCCGCTGCCCCTGGCTGAGCTCGCCGGTCGTGTTGCGGGCGAAGTCCGCAAGGCCCACCTTGCCGAGCGCGGCAAGCAGCTCCTGCTCGGGCACATTGAGGTTGCCCATCCGGGCTGCGATCCGCACGTTCTCAAGCGCACTGAGGTCATCCTTGACGCCGTTCAGGTGGCCGATGTAGACGAGATCGCGGAAGTACTCCTCGCGCAGCTTCCCGATCGGGCGGCCCTTGTAGAGAATCTCCCCTTCGGTCGGGCGCATGAGTCCCGTGAGCAGCCGCAAGAGCGAAGTCTTGCCCGTGCCGTTGGCGCCCGCAAGACGCACGAGCGTCCCTGCCGGAGCATCAAAGTGAAGCCCAGAGAAAAGAAGCCTTTCGCCCCTTTCGAGCTCAAGCCCCTTTGCCTGCAGACCGAGGTTTTGTTCGACCATGTTCTCTTGCCGACATCGGGACGGCGCAGCCTGGTCAGCCGCGCCCATGAGGTCATCCCGACTCCTGTTGAAACGTTCGGGGCAGTTTAGTGAGAGGGCATTAACGCTTTCTTATTCCGAAGCGGTCCGATCGGCTAAGATCGGGGCTTAACAAAGTGCTTTGCAGAGCGAGAACACCATGCCTGAAAAAATCCTCATCACCTACTGGTCGGACTACTGCTGCCCCTACTGCCATTTCGTCACGCACGAGCTCAAGGAAAAGCTCCGCGCGCTCGGCGTTCTCGAGCGCGTCTCTTTCAGGATGCTCGCCTTTGAGCTTGAGCCGAACGCGCCGCTTGAGAGCCGGGGAACGTTCTACGACAAGATGGTCGCGCGCTGGGGCCTTTCAGAGGAGCACGCCCGGCGAAAGTGCGACAAGATGACGCGCCTGGCACACGCGGCAGGGCTCCCCGACATGGAGGTCGCAGGCACGCCCGACATCAACTCCTTCAACCTGCATCGGCTCACGAAATACGCCGCCGGCAAGGGGCTTGCCGACGTCCTGCACGAAAAGCTCATGCGGGCGCTCTACGAAGAGCACAGGGATGTCTCCAAGCCCGTCGAGATGATGACGATCGCCTCCGAATGCGGCCTTGATCCGGAGATGAGCATCAAGGTGCTCGCAACCGACGCCTACGCGGCCGAAGTTCGCTCTGACGAAGATACTGCGGCAAAGCTCGGCATCACCTCCATCCCGCACTACCTGATCGGGGGCGAGGTCTTCCCGGACGGCGGCAACGTGCCGGAAATGGTTGCCAAGGTGCTCGAGCTCCTTGGCGAGCAGGCCCGGCCCGCCGCACCCGAAAAGCCAGAGGAGGTCGCTTCCGGCGCCGCCTGCACGCTCGGGCCTGACGGCAAGTACCACTGCGCCTGAGAAGACGCTTAGGGCGCAATACCCCGCCGCACGCCTGCGAGAAACTCGCGGGCGGCTGCGGTGAGCAGTGTTCCCTTTCGGTACACCGCAAGATACCGCCCCTGCGGAACGGTTTTCCTCGTCTTCACCTCGAACACATCGCCGCCGGGCTCGGCCGCCTTTTCGGGAACGTCGAGCATCACGGCGCCGATCCCGAATCCGGCCCGCACAAATTCGTCGGTCTCGGCCATGGTCTTGGTCTCGACCTGAACGTTGAGCTTCAGGCCCGCATCGGCAAACGCTCTCTCCAGCCAGTCCCTCGTGTTGTTTCCGGGCCGCAGAATGATGATGGGATGGCGGTTGATGTCTTCGAGCGTGAGCCGCCTCCCCTGAAGCCGCCCGTAATGCGCCCGGCTCGCCACAAAGCCGTATCGGTACGCACCGACCTGACAGTGCTCAAGGCCCTCGTCGACGGGCCCGGGCCGGGGCGTTGCAAGAAACAGCAGGTCGACCTTGTCCTCCCGCACCAGATCGAGCATGGGCTCCATGCGATTTTCGATCTCGAGCTGGATCTTGACGTTGCCGTGATTCTGGTGAAACGCCGAAAGAAACGGCGTGAGGAACTTGTGCAGGATGAGAAACGGACAGCCGATCCGCAGGACAGTGCTTCGCTCGTCCAGGAACCAGCGCAATTCCCGCGTTCCGCTCTCGAGCACCTTGAACATGCGCGACGTGATGCCAAAGAGCAGCTCCCCCTCCGGCGTGAGCGAAATCCTCTTGGTGGACCGGTCGAAAAGCCGCATGCCCAGCCTGTCCTCGAGCTGGGCGACGGCATGGGAGACGGCCGGCTGCGTGATGCACAGCGAGCGGGCGGCGGCAGTCATTGCGCCAGTCTGCGCGACGCGCTGGAACACGCGCAGCCATTCCAGATTGAGATCGGCAAGCGGTTTCATGGCATCCATTATTTTAATTAATTGAATTATAAAAAATCATCATTTTATTTTCTGCGTCAAGGCTCACATAATCTCACCCAACCAGCGCTCTGGCGCTGCCCTCATCTCAAAAGGAGTCAACTCATGCTCAAGCTCAATCGCCGTCATTTCCTCGGTCTGTCCGCAGTGAGCGCCATTTCTGCCGCAGCACCCGCATTTGCCATGTCCGACATGTCCCTGCCCCGCAAGTGGGACAAGACCGTTGACGTTCTCGTCGTCGGCGCCGGCGGAGCCGGTCTCTCGGCAGCCATCACCGCCAAGGAAGCCGGTGTGAAGAATGTTCTCATCGTTGAAAAGATGGCCTTCCCGGGCGGCAACACCGTTCGCGCCGGCGGCGGATTCAACGCAGCCATCAAGGCCGACTACGAGAAGGCCGGCATCAAGGACTCCCCCGAACTGCATGCCAAGCAGACCCTGGCGGCCGGCGACTATCGCGGCAATCCCGCCATCGTCAACAAGCTCACGCGTCTGGCTCCTGAAAGCGTGCAGTGGCTCAAGGACCACGGCGTCAAGTTCCAGGACCGCATCTATCAGATCTACGGCGGCCTGTATCCGCGCGCCCGCAATCCGCTCGGCCCCCGCGGCTCGGCCTACATTCAGATCCTGACCGCCGTGTGCAAGGAACAGGGCATTCCCATTCAGACCAAGACCCGCGTCGTCGCCTTCGTGCGTCAGAAGCCCCTCGGCGGCCGCGTGCTCGGCGTCAAGGTCGAAAGCAAGGACGGCAAGACGAGCTACATCCGCGCCCGCAGCGGCGTCGTGGTGTGCGCTGGCGGCTTCTCGGCGAACGCCAAGCTCTGCGGCCTGCATGATCCGCGTCTGCAGATCCTCGGCACGACGAACCATCCGGGCGCCACGGGCGACGCTCTGAACTCCATGATCGACGCCGGCGCGGCCGTGACCGACCTCGACTACGTGCAGTGCATCCCGGGCGGCCTGCCCGATGGCAAGAAGTACCCGAACCTGTTCACGCACGTTGACCGCTTCATCTTCACGAACCTCGACGGCAAGCGCTTCATCAACGAAGACGCCCGCCGTGACGTGCTGCGCGACGCGATGCTCAACGAGCGCGACGCCGTGGCCTGGAGCATCGTCGACGCTGACGGCTTTGAACTGCAGAAGAACTCCAAGGGCCCCGAGAACGAAGCCGCCCGCAAGGAAGGCACGCTCATCATCGGCAACTCCGTGGCTGAACTTGCCAGGAACATGGGAGTCGATCCGGCAGTTCTGCAGGCCACGCTTGACGAGTACAACAAGGCCGTCGACACCAAGAAGGATCCGCGCGGCCGCGCTCCGGGCGTGCTCGTGCACAAGATCATCAAGGCTCCGTTCTACGCCGGCAAGCTCACGATGAAGCGCCACCACACGATGGGCGGCGTGGTGATCGACACCGATGCCCGCGTCATCGACCGCGACGGCAACGTGATTCCGGGTCTGTACGCAGCCGGTGAAATCACGGGCGTCGTGCACGGCACGAACCGAGTGGGCGGCAACGCCATGGCCGACATCTTCACGTACGGCCGCGTCGCCGGCAAGTCCGCGGCAGCCAGACTCTAATGGCAGTGGTCAGTGAGGCGCTTATGGGCTTCACTGACTTGATGCCCAAGTGGGGGTGTTGCCTCATCCGCGCCATAGCGAATGAGGCAGCACCCTCTCTAATCTATGATCGTACGCACCCTATCGGTCCTAAGGCATTGATTTTCGGAAAAAGAAAAACCGCCCGAATGCGTTTCGTGCTGGTGCTTGGCGTAGTTCCAGGGCAGCCATGGCTTGTAGTCGAATCCCTCAGAGGCTCCAGGGTTGAATTTCATCAGCTTGGAGTTCAGGCTGCGCCCGTTGTCAGTCACTTCCTTGGTCAACGTTTTCTCGGCGCAATACCGATACCAGGCCCAGCCATACTTGGTCAGCCACTTAATGGGGGCGTCGATGCCGTTTGCTTCGGCCGTCTCCTTCAGCGAGATTCCTTAACTGTCATATATGACTTTCTAGTGACACAAACCAATCATTTGCCATTATTTTGTAGAAAAATTCTGCGGCTGTCAGCCACTGCATCACGGACACCTCCCCCGGTGATGCGCAGCCCGGCGACTTTGTACAATGGCGTTGAATTTGTTTACGAAAAATCGCCTTCCCATGTGCATCAACTTCTCCCAAGCCCTGAGCTCGCTGAAAAAGGCCAGGTCAGCAGGAAGGGCCTCCCAAGAGCTTCGCTACTTCATGCAGCCCGAGGGGGTTGCGGGCAGCCGCGTTCCCTACGGCGCCAACACAACCGTAGGAAATTTTGCAGTTTCCTCAGATGCGTCTATTTACTACGAAACCTACGGCAAGGGAGAGCCGCTTGTCGTACTCCATGGCGGCGCAGTCGGCTCGGCCTATGAACTTGGCACGCTCATCGACAGGCTGCGCGAGACCTTCACGGTCATCGTCGTCTCCACGCGCGGTCACGGACGCTCGGAAATCGGCACGGAACCCCTGAGTATCGAGCA